>JADLHH010000123.1 GCA_020848855.1 Anaerolineae bacterium
CACCCCAACTATACTCTCAGAGTGGCTTCCACGACAGCCTCCGCTGACCATTCCAATCCTGCAAATTGGCAAATCAGACAGTTGACTTGAAATGGCGCTGGCTGACACGCTACACTCGACGCTATGAGCACATTATTTTCACTGGACGGAAGAAAGGCACTCGTCGCCGGAGCGGGGCGCGGCATGGGACAGGCAATTGCCGCCGCGCTGGCTGCCAGCGGCGCGGATGTGGCGGTCGCCAGCCGCAGCGCGGCGGAACTGGGCGAAACGAGCGGGTTGATCGAAGCCGCCGGACGCATAGCCGTCGCGCTGCCGGTCGATCTCAGCCAGACAGGGGCGGCGGTACGCACAGTCGAAGCGGCAGCGAACGCGCTCGGCGGGCTGGATGTGCTGGTCACATCGGCGGGCACAATCGTGCGCAAAAGCGCCTTCGACCACACCGAAGAAGACTGGGATCGCGTCCTCGACCTCAACCTGAAGGCGCGCTTTTTTCTGTCACAGGCGGCGGCGAAGCTCATGCAGGCGAACGGCGGCGCGATCATCCACATCGCATCCCTGTCGAGCTTCTTTGGCATACCCAACCACCTCGCCTACACTACGTCCAACGGCGGCATCGTGGCGCTCACACGGGCGCAGGCGGTCGAATGGGCGTCCTACAACATCCGCGTCAATGCCATCGCGCCGGGGACGATCATCACCCGGCAAACCGAAGGACTGCTGGCGAACCCCGACATGCTGGCGGCGCGGTTGACCAAGATTCCGCTGAATCGTTTGGGGACGCCGGATGATATCGCCGGGACGGCAGTATTCCTCGCGTCCGACGCGGCGGCTTACATTACCGGGCAGGTGCTGCCGGTCGATGGTGGATGGCAGGCGGGCGGGAGCGGCTGGCGAAGCTAGTGCGCGACGCTGCTAAGCCGTCGTGGTTCGAAACTGCGGGCGGTTGAACCAGACGATCATGCCGACCATCACCACAATTAGCGACAGCCCCGCCAAATTCACAGCGTCGAAGCCGCCGGACGCGAACAGCGACCCGGCTGCCAGGCTGCCGAACCCCGCTGCGAAGAATACCAGCGAGTCGTTGACGCCCTGGACGCGCGCCCGCTCTTCACCCTGCAAGGAGTCCGCCAGCAGCGATGACCCCGACACATAGCCGAAGTTCCAGCCGAGACCAAGCAGGAACAGCGCGATGGCAAGACTGAACTCGGTTGCCGACACCGGCGCGAGCAGCGCCGAAGCGATCATCGTCATCGCGCCAACCACCAGCATGGGGATGCGTCCGAAGCGGTCGATCAGATAGCCTGTCAGCGGCGAAAACGCGAACATGCCCAGCGTGTGCGCTGAAATCACCAGCGATATCGCGTCGCGGCTGTGGCTCTGGTGATCCATGTGCAGCGGCGTCATCACCATGATCACGACCATTACCGTCTGGCTGATCAGGACAGAGGCAATGGCGAGCTGCACCTTCGGCAGCCGCAGCAGTGTGGAGAGTGGGCGCGCCGGCTGTTCGGATGCCGCCGGCGTTTTGGCTTCCGCTTCGCTGGTCAGCGTCCGGGCGATGGTCATCGGGTCGGGGCGCAGCAGGAAGAACGCGATCACCGTGGCAATCCCGCACAACACGACCATCGCCGCCCAGGGTCCGACGTCCGGGGAGAGTCCCAACTGCTCCATCACCAGCCCGGAAGGCGTGACCAGCACCGGTCCGACGATTGCGCCGATCGTGCCCGCGAACACGATCCGCCCGATCATCCGGGCACGCTCGGCTTCGGGGAACATTTCGCCGGCGGCAAACCGGCTCTGGTCGCCGCCGGCGCGTCCGATACCCAGCAGCGCGGCGCTGACCAGCAGCAGTGGAAATATGCCCTGTATCACAGCGATGATGCCGATGATGCCGCCGAGCATGGAGAACGCATAGCCCAGCGAAAGACCGAGCCGCCGCCCGAAACGCCCCATCAGCACGGCGAGCGGGAACGCCGCCAGCGCCTGCGCGAACGTCAGCGTGGACGAGGGCAGCCCGGCGACGCTTTCCGTGCCCGCCAGCCGGGCAGCGACGATTGTGATCAGCGTATAGACGGCGATCTGCGACGCCGACAGCAGGCTCTGACAGACAAACAGCGTGTAGAGCAGGCGGTTGCTGGTGGCTCGGCTGTACATGGGTTTTGATCCGTTTCTCAACCGCTGGGCTGGAGGATGTCCGATTGTCGCCGGATAGCGTGGCTAACAGCCCATTATATCAGACCGGCTGGCTGACATTCCCGAACCAATCCACTTGGATTCAGAGCTTTCGGTCGGAACTTAGATGCGGGCTTGACGGCGCTTTCGGTCACGATATTTCGTTGTTGACATGAACCGATAATTTATGTTAAAAATAGGTTACTCAGCCTGTATACAGTATGTATGCACCAAATATTTCGTCTGGTTTCTTAGAATATTGCGCTCAGCTATCTATGACCGCTGCTCTGGAAAACCTGGAACGTTATCTTCGAGACCACGAAGCCGACTACGCGAGCGAGCATCTTCTGCTGCGCGAGCTTGCTTACAAGCGGCTGTACGATGCCTTTCGCAACGTCGAACTGGAGCCGGGCGAATCGTTATCTACCGTCTGGCTCTCCAAGCTGCTGGGTATCAGCCGCACCCCCGTCCGCGAAGCGCTGCAGCAGCTCGCCACCGATGGTCTGATCCAGATCATTCAGGGCAGACCGGTCGCCGCCGTCGCGCGCTCGCCCCAGGAAGTCTTTGATGCGCTGCACGTCCGCGAGCTTCTCGAACCCGCCAGCGTCCGCCTGTGCGCGTCCGGCATCGCCGACCGCGACCGCGAGCGGCTTGCCCGGTTGATGGACGCGATGGAGCAGGCAGCCTGCGACGGCGACCGCGCCACCTGGTCGCGTGCCGACATGCAGTGGCACGAGGTGCTGTGCGAGGCTTGCCCGAACCCGCTCCTCGGTCAGATGGTGCTGCTGGCGCGCAACCGCATGTATCACCGTGGCTCGGACGAGCACGTCCCGGCGCAATACCTCAAGGATGGCACGCTCGAACACCGGCGCATTCTGGAAGCGATCATCGCCCATGAAGAAGAACGGGCGGCATCGCTGATGCAGGATCATCTGGAACAGCTCAAGCAGAATCTTCTCAAGCGGTTTATCCGGTAGCAGGGGCAGTCTCTGCCGCCTGCGCCGCTGCCGCGTAGGGTCTACCCGTTAGGAGAGCAGAATGCCGGCAGCCGAAAGGCGTGCGTCCGGCGAACCGTTTCAGAAAGGAGAATGGGGAAATCCGATTGAGCCAGGTATTACATTTGGAAAATATCGACCGTTAGAGAAATTAAGGAGCACCGAACCATGTTGAAACAGAAACTATTCCTGTGCGCCGTGCTGGTGTTCGTCCTTGCGATCGGCGTCGGTTCGACGCTCGCTCAGGATGTGACCGAGCTGACAATCTGGTGGGCGCAGTGGTCCCCTGCGGATTACTTGCAGCAAATCGGCAATGAATACGAAGCGGCGACGGGAATCAAGGTCAACGTCGTGCAGACGCCCTGGGGTGACTTCTACACCCGCGTCGGCACGGAATGGGCAGCCAAAGGCACGTCATATGACATGATCGTCGGCGACAGCCAGTGGGTGGGGCAGGGCGTCACCCAGGGGCACTATGTCGATATGACCGACTTCATGGTCAGCAACGGGCTGGATACCAGCGTCACACCGGCGACCCTCACCTACTACGGCGAATATCCGCAGGGGTCTGGCAAGTATTATGCCTACCCGACCGAAGGCGACGCCAACGGCTGGGCGTACCGCAAAGACCTGTTCGAAAACCCGGACGAAATGGCAGCGTTTGAAGCCGCCTACGGCTATCCGCTCGCCGTGCCCGAAACCTGGGAACAACTGCGCGACATCGCCGAATTCTTCACCCGCCCCGATGACGGTCTGTACGGTGTGGGCGTTTACACGCAGGACGACTACGACGCCATCACCATGGGCTACGAGAACGTGATGTTCAGCTACGGCGCGGACTGGAAAGATGCCGAAAATAACGCGCTCGGCGTCGTCAACTCGCCCGAAGCCGTCGCCTCGCTGGAACTGTACAAGGAACTGTACAGCTTCGCGCCCCCCGGAACCAACGACGCTTTCTTCCAGGAAATGAACGATGCCTACATGAACGGGCAAGCCGCGATGATCATGAACTACTTCGCGTTCTTCCCGGTGCTGGTGAGCGACCAGAACCAGTTCAAGGATGTCACCGGCTTCTTCTCCATGCCGAAGGGACCCACCGGCGAACGCTTCGCGGCGCTGGGCGGTCAGGGCATCAGCATCAACAGCTATATCGACGATGCGCGCAAGCAGGCATCCTTCGACTTCATCCAGTGGTTCGCGCAACCGGATACGCAGAAGCGCTGGGCGGAACTGGGCGGCTACACCTGCAACATCGAGATTCTGGAATCAGAAGAATTCCTGAACGCGACTCCCTACAACCGCGCCTTCGCCGAAACCATGACTTTCGTCAAGGACTTCTGGAACATTCCCGAATTCGGTCAACTGCTTGAGCCGACCCAGCGCTACCTCAGCGGCTACGTCGTCGCCGGGCAGTACGCCACCGCGCAGGAAGCGCTCGACAAGCTGGCTGAAGAACAGGATGTTATTCTGGTCGACGCCGGGTACGTCTCCTGACGCTGTTCACATCAATCGGTGGGGAGGAAAGCCCTCCCCACCATGAATATAGAACCGAGGTACGCCGTGTCTTCAATCAGCACCGAACTGAATCACGCTGACGTACCGGCGGCGCGTCCACCCGCCCGTCGTCAACTGAGCGACATGCAGATCGTGCGGCTGTTCGTCATGCCGACGATTATCCTGCTGATTGTCATGAATATATTCCCGCTGATTTACAGCCTGTTTTTGAGCTTCACCAACTATTCCGTTATTGCCGACAAAGCGCCGGAATGGGTCGGGCTGGCGAATTACCAGCATATCCTGACCGATGAGCGCTTCTGGACGAATTTCGCCATCACCGGGCGTTACGCGCTCGTTTCCGTTCTGCTGCAGACGGTGATCGGCTTTGGGCTGGCGCTGCTGCTGCGCAACAAGTTTCGCGGCAGCGGGCTGATCACGACGCTGATCCTCGTGCCGATGATGCTCTCGCCCATCGTCGTCGCCGTCTTCTGGAAGCTGATTTTCAATCCGTCGGTCGGGATTCTCAATTACCTGATCGGCTTCACCGACATCAACACCGCGCCCGAATGGCTGGGGCGCACCGACCTGGCGCTGTGGGCAATCGTGATCGTCGATGTGTGGATGTGGAGTCCATTCGTGATGCTGCTGTGCCTCGCCGGGCTGAGCGCCATCCCCGAATATCTGTACGAGGCGGCGGCGATTGACCGGGCGAGCGCGTGGTTTCAGTTCCGGCGCATTACGCTGCCGCAGGTGATGCCGCTGCTGTTGATCGCCGTGCTGTTCAGGACGATAGAGGCGTTCAAGCAGTTCGACCTCGTCATGGGCTTGACCGGCGGCGGACCCGGCGACGTGACCGAGACGGTCTCGATTCGCCTGTACAAGCTGGCGTTTCAGGGGCAGTACGATACCGGCACATCCAGCGCGCTGGCGTACATCGTGCTGATCATCATCATCGCCGTCAGCAATATTCTGATCCGGCAGTTGAACAGGATCAGGGAGGGTTAACATGGCAAGTGTTCCCGCGCCTTCCCGTTCCGGCGTCAACTACTCGACCCGCGTCGATAAAGTCGGCGCGCGCCCGCGCACCATCAACGCCGTGCGCGCCGTCATCGCCATCATCCTGATGGTGATCATCCTGATCCCGGTGATCTGGATGGGCATGACGGCGTTCAAGCCGCTGCCTGATGCCGTTTCCGTGCCGCCGAAAGTTTTCTTCACGCCCTCGCTGGAGGGCTTCGTTGATCTGTTCACGCAGCGCCGCCAGTTGACGCCGCAGGAAGTCGAGCAGTACCGCCAGCGCGACGATCTCGGCTGGGCGGATCAGATCGTGTTACAGCGCCAGCAGGCGATCATCGGGCAGAGTCAGTTTGGCGGGCAGTTGCTCAACTCGTTCATCATTGCCGGCGTCTCGACGCTGCTCTCGCTGCTGTTCGCGGTGCTGGCGGCGTATGCCTTCAGCCGCTTCAACATCCCCGGCAAAGACGACCTGCTGTTCTTCATCCTCAGCCAGCGCATGTTGCCGGCGGTGGTTGTCACCGTGCCCATCTTCCTGATGTACCGGCAGCTTGGGCTGTACGACACGCATCTGGGTATGATCCTGCTCTACACCAGCTTCAACCTGTCGTTCGCCGTCTGGCTGCTCAAGGGCTTCATCGACGAAATCCCGCGCGAATACGAAGAAGCGGCGCTGGTTGACGGCTACACCCGCCTGCAGGCGTTCCGCAAGGTCGTGCTGCCGCAGGCGGCGACCGGCATCGCCGCGACGACGGTCTTTTCGTTCATCTTCTCGTGGAACGAATACGCCTTCGCGCTCATGCTCACGTCCGACCGCGCCCGCACCGCGCCGCCCAGCATCCCGCTGATCCTCGGCACGGGCGGCATCGAATGGTCAACCATCGCGGCGGGGTCGCTTCTGTTCCTCGTTCCGGTCGTGATCGTGACCTTCGCGCTGCGTAAGCATCTGCTCCGGGGCGTCACCTTCGGCGCGATTCGCAAAGGTTGATGCCGATTATGGCGAACATTCAGCTTCAGCAGGTTGAAAAGAAGTTCGGCGAACAGCACGCCGTCAAGCCGCTTGACCTCACGATTCACGATGGCGAATTCGTCGTCCTGCTCGGTCCGTCGGGCTGCGGCAAGACGACCACGCTGCGCATGATCTCCGGGCTGGAAGCCGTCTCCGGCGGGCAAATCCTGTTCGACGGCAAGGACGTGACCTGGAATCATCCCAGCGAGCGCAACATCGCCTTCGTGTTCCAGTTTTTCGCGCTCTAGTCGCACCTGACCGCCCGCGACAACATCGCCTTCCCGCTTCAGGCGGAAGGGCAGAGCCGCGACGTGATCAGCCAGCGCGTCGCCGAAGTGGCGAATATGCTGCGCATCGAGCATCTGCTCGACAAGCGCCCCGGCGGCTTGAGCGGAGGCGATCAGCAGCGGATCGCGCTGGCGCGGGCGCTGGTGCGCCGCCCGGCTGCCTTCCTGATGGACGAGCCGCTCGGCGCGCTCGACGCCGAATTCCGCGAGACGATGCGCGCCGAGATCAAGCGCCTGCACATCGACCAGCACGCCACGACGATTTACGTCACCCACGACCAGATCGAGGCGATGGCGATGAGCGACCGCATCGTCGTCATGTCCAACGCCGAAGTGCAGCAGGCGGCGACGCCGACCGAGGTTTATCACACGCCGTCGAACATCTTCGTGGCGCGCTTCATCGGCAGTCCCGGCATGAACCTGATCCCCGCCCGCTATCAGGACGGGGTCGTGTATCTCGAAGGGGATAACCGCTTCCCGGTCGATGACGGCTGGCGGGCAGCGCTGGGGGCGGGGCTGGGCGCGGACGGAGGTGTGATCGTCGGCTTTCGCCCGGAAGCGGCGCGCGTCAGCGCTGACGGGATGCTGTGCGGCGCGACCTACGCCAGCGATATGCACGGCGGTTACAGTATGCTGCACATCGAACTGCCGGGACGCCAGATCGTCCACGTTCGCACCACGCGCCAGAGCCATTACGCCATTGGCGAGAGCCTGCGCTTCGACCTCGACCCGAACATGGTGCGCTTCTTCCACCCGCAGACCGAGCGGGCGCTGCAAAAAGAGGTACGGCAATGAGCGACGTTCGACTGGAAAACGTGACCAAGCGCTTCAAGGACAACACGGCGCTCGACGATATCTAGCTGACCATCAACGACGGTGAATTCTTTGTGCTGCTCGGTCCCACCGGCGCAGGCAAGACGACCACGCTGCGCGTGATTGCCGGGCTGGAGAAGCAGGATGCCGGGCGCGTGTTTTTCGACGGCGCGCCTGCCGACCACGTCACGCCCGCCGACCGTGACACCGCGTTCGTGTTTCAGCAGTATTCGCTGTACCCGAACATGAGCGTGTACGACAATCTGGCGTTTCCGCTGCGCGCGCCGCTGCGCCGCCTGCCTGAAACCGAGATCAGCGCCCGCGTGCGCGACGCCGCCGAAAAGCTGCGCATCACCCACCTGCTGGAGCGCAAGACCGGACGGCTTTCCGGCGGTGAGATGCAGCGCGTCTCCATCGGGCGCGCCATCGTCCGCGAGCCGCGCATCTTCCTGATGGACGAGCCGCTGAGCAACCTCGACGCCAAGCTGCGCGAATCGCTGCGTGTCGAACTCAAGCACCTGCAGAAGACCCAGAACAGCACGACGCTGTTCGTCACCCACGACCAGATCGAGGCGCTGACAATGGCGGATCGGATCGCCGTGCTGGATCGTGGACGCATCCTGCAAATCGGCACACCCATCGACATTTACGACCATCCGGCGACGATGGTCGTGGCGCAGTTGGTCGGCACGCCGCGCATCAATCTGTTTCACGCCAGCCGGGGCGATGGGTTGGTCGCGGTCGACGACAGCACCATCACGCTGAGCGCCAACGGCTATGACCTGCCAGAACGCTTCATTGTCGGCGTGCGTCCTGAAGACGTGCGTCTCGACGGTGGCGTGCAGTTCACCGGGCGGGTCGCGCTCACCGAGCCGCTCGGCGTCGAAACCATCGTCCATATCCGCTGTGGCGGTCAGACGCTGCTGAGCGTGGTTCCCGGAACCGTGCCCTACGGCGAGGTGGACGCCAGTATCCAGTTCGATATCGCCCGTAACCGCCTGCATTTTTTTAGCACGGACGGCGCGCGGCTGGTGAGTTCGTAACGAGAGATGAAGAGTGGGGCGGGTCTTAGACCTGCCCCTACGGACAAATGCCGACAAGCTTTCGGCAGTGAGAATTTTCTGAAAAACTGATTATTGGAGCAGAAAAATGCACTTCGGCGTCAATACCTGGGTGTGGGTGTCGCCGCTGACGGCGGATGAACTGAAGACGCTCGCCCCGCATGTAAAAGCGCTCGGTTTCGACTGGATCGAGATTCCGTTCGAGACGCTGACCGATCTCGACGTGACGGTCGGCGCGCAAATTCTCCGCGACAGCGGGCTGGGCGTCAGCACCTGCGCGGCGATGGCTCCCGACCGCGACCTGATCCACCCCGACGCGGCGATCCGCGAGAACGGCATGGCGTACATTCGCGGCTGCATCGATGCCACCCGTGCGCTCGGCGCGACCAACCTCGTCGGACCGATCTACTCGGCAGTCGGGCGGGTGTGGCAGCAGACCCCCGACGAACGCGCTCGCGATGTCGATCTGCTGGTCGCCAACCTGGGCGAGCTGGCGCGTTATGCCGGGGATCGCGGCGTTGTGCTGGGGATTGAGCCGCTCAACCGCTTCGAGACCAGCTTCATCAATCTGGCGGCGCAGGCGGTGGAAATCGTTGACCGGATCGATCATCCCTCGTGCCGGATCATGCTCGACACCTTCCACATGAACATCGAAGAAAAATCGCTCGGCGACGCCATTCGCCTGACCCGTTCGCGGCTGTGTCATTTCCACGCCTGCGAGAACGACCGGGGCGCGCCGGGCAGCGGCAACGTCACCTGGGATCAGGTGCAGCGGGCACTCAGCGACATCGGCTACGACGGACCGGTGGTGATCGAGTCGTTCACGAACAAAGTCAAGTCGATTGCCCGCGCGGCGGCGATCTGGCGGGCGTTCGAGCCGAGCCAGGACGCGCTGGCGCAGAACGGTCTGCACTTTCTGAAGAAGCTGCTCGCTGCTTAAGTCGGAGGAGCATGGCATGTCACGATACATCGCGCCGATCAAATGGCTGGGGGGAATCGCGCTGGCGCTGTTCATCCTGGCGGCGGTTTTTAACAGCGTCGCGCCGGGTGTGGTCTCCGAATCCACGCGCAGCAGCGTGCTGTTCCAGGCGATCCCGTTCTTCATGGCGTTCGGCGGTATCATTCTGATCTTCGTGCTGCGGATCGTCATTGTCGCGCTGCGCTTCAACGGCAAAGTGCCGCTGCGCACCTACAGGGGCATCGAGAAC
>JADLHH010000124.1 GCA_020848855.1 Anaerolineae bacterium
GCCAGCAGCCGCACTGCGAACGATGCGCCCAATAGCGAATCGACCAGCGGCGGCAGCGCCAACCAGTATAGCAGCACCAGCGCGGCAATCCCAACCCCCACAAACCGCATCCGTCCCGCCAGTTGCTCCGCCGCCCAGCGCTGGCTCACCAGGCTGCCCAGCCCGCCTGCCAGCAGTAACGTCGCCAGCACCACCGCTAGCGAAAGAATCGGCTGCCCCAGCAGAAGCTGAAATCGCTGAATCAGCGGGATTTCGACCAGCATGAAACCCGCGCCGATCAGCATCGCATACGCGATAATCAGCCAGCGTTGCTGCCTTGAAACTCTTGCCTCTGGCGTCTCGCTGAACAACGCCACCCCCAGCAGCGTCAGCGCCAGCAGTGTCGCCAGCACCAGCGCCGAACGAATCGCTGGCGGGATCCCGTGATCGAGGTTGAAGAAATACGGCTGGTCGTCGCTCGTCGGCGCGACATTGTACGTCGCGTCCGCCTGTATGTACGTCGCCAGCGTCCCACCCTCGCGCAGCGGCTGGAACAGCGTTTCGTATTCCCCCGGCGCGAAAAACGGCTGCATCCTCAGCCGCAGCGCCTCGGCGTTCAGCGCCGCCACCGTTTCCGCTGCCAGCGGGTCCTTGTCCACCACCAGCACGCTCGTCGTCAGCGTCTGGTCGGTTGCTGGGTACGACCACATCCACAGGTGGTCCAGCGCCTGCGCCGGGGCGATTCCCGCCCTGCCCAGCGCGTCAATCGCCGTCAGCATCGCGCGGCTGCCTTCCAGCGCGTTATGCGCGATGATCGTCAGCCGTCCATTCGGCGCAAGCTGCTCCAGGTATGCCTCAAACGCCTCGGTCGTGAAAATGTAGTTCTCGATCAGCGCCTGACTTGCCGGTTCGACCGCCTGCGTATACACGAGGTTCAGGTAGATCAGGTCGTACTGCGCGTCCGTCCGCTCCACAAACGACCTTGCATCCCCCTCGATCAGCTCGACTTCCGGCAAATCCAGCACCCCGCCGTTGTAATCGGCAAAGTGCCGCGTTGCGGTGATGATCGCCGGGTTCACTTCCACCGCCGTGATCTGTTCCGCTCCGGCACGCAGCGCCCGTAGGATGTCGATCCCGCCACCCGCGCCGATGACCAGCGTCCGTTCCGCGCTCCCGGACGTAAAGGGTAAATACTCGACCGTCCCGGTCAGGCTATCCAGCGAAGTCGGGTCGCCGTCATACGGCAGCATGAACGACCCCGCGCCGCCATCCGCGAAGATGTAGCGCGAACGCTTGTCGCCCGTCTCCACCACGTCCACCCGTGCGAACGGACTCCAGCCCGTATACGTGATGCTGCCCAGTTGCGCCCGGTCCTGCAAAATCTGAATCATCGTCTTGTCACGCGGCACGCCTGTCAGCGCCAGCGGGTCGAAGTCCACGACGTCGGTCGCCAGGTTCGCCACCAGCAGCCCCACGCCCAGCACTAGGCTCACGCCAGCGGCGATCAGCCGCCGTCCCCTGCCGACCTGCGCCGCGAACAGCACCGCCAGCCCGCCCACCAGCGCCGCCAGCAGCAGCGTCACGCTGAACGCGCTCCACACCGTCAGCAGCAGGATCACCGCCACCACGCCCAGCGCCGCGCCGATCAAATCGGCAGCATACAGCGCCCCGCTTAAGCCGCTGACATTCTCGAACATCAGCGCCGCGAACATCCCGATCAGGAAGAACGGCACTAGCGCCACCAGCGCGCGCGGGAATATTGAATCGACTTCCGGCATCCACGCGATCAGCATCGCCGCTACCGCCAGCGCAATACTCAGCGCGACCAGCACCGTTGTCAGCGTATGCGCCGACCGCATCACCCGCGCGCTCAGGTAATGCGCCGCCGCCGCGCCCAGGCTCAAGCCCAGCACCGCCAGTGACACCGCCAGAAATGTGAAATGGTACTGGAAGAATAGCGAAAACAGCCGCGTCAGCGTGATCTCGAAGACCAGCCCCACCGCCGAAACCACAAACAACGCTGCCAGCGCCAGCCGCTGCGGCAGCACCGCCTCAGCAGGCGACGGTGCTGCGTCCACGCTCTTACGCGCCCTTAAAGCGCCCATACCGCGCTGCTCGTTTCTCCCGGCTGAAGATCGACCGTCACGTTGTGCGTGTCGAAGCAGATCTGCCGCGTCAGCCGCACCGTCGAGTCATTCCGCGCCGTCCATTCGACGCCGTCCGGCATGCGCCGTGCCGAGACCGTCAGTCCGTTCACCAGCAGGTTTTCGAACGCAGCGTTCTCCCACGACGACGGTATCGCCGGGAACAGGTCAATCTCATCTTCCCACGTTTGCAGCAGCATCTGGTGAATAGCGACGCACACCGCGCCCTGCGCCGTCCCGAAATACTGCATGTTCCATTCGCCGTCTTCCATCACTTCGGTCATCCCGCCGAAATTGCACATCGCCGGGCGCGACCCTTCGATCGCTCGCCACACCAGGTCGCCGCGCCGCTGCCATGCCAGCACCGCCCCCAGCACTCCCGCCGACCACGGGAATCCAGTGTTGTTGTTGCCGTGTCCCACCAGCCGCCCTTCGTACCGCCCAATGTATGCGTCAGCCGTGCTCACCGCGCGCGCGTCCTGCGCCGGAATCACGTTCATCGGGTAGATCGGCGTCAGCGAACTCATGTTGATCATGTCCTGCTCGTCCGAAGCCTTGAAGAAGCTCCCGTTGTAAAGCGCGTCCATTCGCTTCATCAGTTCGTCCGCCACCATCAGGCACTTCGCGCTGAACTCGTTGCTGCGCCCCAGTGTCGTCGCTGCATCCGCATAATTCCGCAGGATCGCAATCGTGCCGCTCAGGTTCGTGCCGTCATTCCGCACCTTTACCGGGCTTTCATGCACGCCCACCAGGTAACCAATCTCGTAGCCGTCCTCGCCGTGCTCCACGATGCAGTTCATGAAGAACGTCGCCAGCCCTTCCAGAATCGGGAAGAATTCTTCCAGAAAATCCCGGTCGCGCGTCGCTTCGTAGGTGCTCCAGATGATGTTCGAATACGAGCCGTTGTTGTGCACCTGGTATTTCATGTGCAGCAGC
>JADLHH010000125.1 GCA_020848855.1 Anaerolineae bacterium
ACGACCGCCACAAGATCGAGAAAGGCGCGGCGCTGGCGGTCGACGCGGTGATCATGGATTTGGAGGACGGCGTGGCGCGCAGCCACAAAGCCGCCGCCCGCGAAACGGTCGCCGCCGCCCTGCGCGAGGTCGATTTCGGCGCGACCGAGCGGCTGGTGCGCGTCAACCCGGTCGGGAGCGTCTTTCATCAGGACGACCTCGACGCGACGATTGAAGGGCATCCCGACGGCTACGTGCTGCCGAAAGTCGATTCGCCGGAGATGGTACGCGTCGTCGCCGAATGGCTGACGGCTGCCGAACGGGCGCGCGGCTGGCAGGAGGGTGAAATCGCGCTGCTGGCGATCATCGAATCGGCGCTGGGCGTGGTCAACGTGCGCGAGATTGCTGCGCGCAGCCCGCGCCTCGATGCGCTGATTTTCGGCGCGGAAGACCTTGCCGGTGATATGGGCGCGACGCGCACGCCGGACGGGTGGGAAGTCTTTTACGCTCGCAGCGCCGTCGTGCTGCACGCCAAAGCCTTCAGCTTGACGGCGATTGACACGCCGTTCGTCCATCTGCACGACGAGCCGGGACTGGTCGCCGAGACCCGGCAGGCGCTCTACATGGGTTACGACGGCAAGCTGGCGATCCATCCGAAGCAGATCGCGCCGATCCAGCAGATATTCACGCCGACGGCGGACGCGATCGCGCAGGCGCAGGCGCTGGTCGCGGCGCATGACGCGCACTACAGCAGCGGAATCGGCGTGTTCGAATACGAGGGACGGATGATCGACGTGCCGATGGTTCGCGCTGCCGACGCGGTGCTGGCGCGGGCACGGGCGGCGGGGCTTATCCCATAATTGCGAGACGTAGAGGCGCGTTTGAGAAACGCAGCATCGGAGCACCATCCCGTACAACCGGTCCGCGACCGAGCCGAGAGCGATGATCTGGCGGGTGCCGCGCGTGACCGCTAAAGCGACGGCGCGGCGGCGGGCGCTGCTGCGATTCACGCTCAAGCTGGCAGCCTTCGCGCTGCCGTTCGCGATTCTGTACGCCCTGCTGACCGGATTCCTGATCTACACGGGCGAATCGATGCCGCTGGCGATGGTCGCGCAGATGCAGTTGAGCGACGAGCCGGTGCTGTACCGCCCGCGCTACGGCAACCGCGACCTGGAATTCAAGACGCTCTCCGCCAACCTGCGCCAGCCGGAGGTGCTGCTGACCGGCTCGTCGCGCGTGCTGCAATTCCGGGCGCAGTTTTTCAACAAAGCGCCGCGCGCGTTTTACAACGCCGGTGCGCCGGCGTGGATGCTGTCGGACGTGCTCGAATTTCTCGATGGGCTGACTTACACGCCGCGCGTGCTGATCGTCGGGCTGGACGCGCCCTGGTTCAACGACGCCTACACCAGTGACCCGATCCCCGCGCCGGTGGACGACCTGACGCACATCATCACCGCGAACCGGGGCTTTCTACAGGATGTGCTCAACGGCGAATCGTTCGACATCGGCAGGTATCTCGCCCGCGTCGAGCCGGGACACGGCGAGCTGGCGCTCGGCTTACGGGCGATCCGCGACGGGCACGGCTTCCGCAACGACGGCAGCGAACAGTACGGCGATTTTCTGGTTGCCCACTGGCTGTACCCGGAAAACGAGCGCCAGCGGCATCTCGACTATCTGCGCGAGGGTGCCGATATGTACGTCTACGGCGACACGGTTTCGTCGGCGCGCTGGGGCGAACTCACCGAACTGATCCGCTGGTGTACCGATCACAACGTCACGCTAATCGGCTTCCTGCCGCCGTACATGCCGTCGCTTTATGAGCAGATGATCGAGGACGGCAATCACACCTACATTCAACAGCTTGACGCGCAGTTGCAGGCGCTGTTCGACCACTACGATTTCCCGTACTTCAATTTCTCCGACGGCGCGGCGCTTGGCGCGACCGACGACGATTTCTTCGACGGCTGGCACGCATCCGAGCAGATCAACCTGCGGCTGTACGAGCGCATGTTCTCGATGCTGCGCGCCCAGCAGCCCGGCTTGCTCGACGCCTACACCGATCCCAATTTCCTAGCGGCGGTGGATGCCAGCGCGACTGATACGTTCGACGTGTTCGGCGACGCCACCGCGCCCTGAACGCTAGCGCGCGTCGCCCAGCGGCGGGTCGTAGGGCGTCAGACCGCCTTCCGGCAGCAGGAACAGCACGCTTACTCGTCGGATGGGCGATGAATGGCTTCGCCTGTGTCTACCACTTCGAACGCCGCGCCGGGTACGGTCTTCAACTGGTTGAGATCGTCGTCATCCCAGCGCGGGTCGGTCGCCCCGCTGATGAACCAGCTCGTGCCATTGTCGGCGACGATCATGCCGTAGCTGCGCAGCGCTTCCAGAATGGTGCGCGACATGCCCGTGAATTCGGAAATATCGTAGTCGGCACGCAGCCGGAAGCGTAAGCCCATCGGCGGCAGATCGGGATCATCATTACTGGACGCCCAGTGAGTCGCCGGATGGATGTAGGCGCGCTGCGTCTCGCTGACCGTGAAGCGCAGCGCGTGGTTGATCTCGCCCGCCGCCACCTCGTCGTAGCGCACCAGCCCGGAGAGGATCGGCAGCCCGGCAGCGTCGGCGGATGTCCACGTTTCGGGGCGCAGCGCGTTCGAGAGCAGGTTGAACACCGCGCCTGAGCCAGCATCCCAGCCCGCGCCGCTGTACTCGGCGTGATACAGCTCGTAGAGTTTGCAGCCGCCCTGCTGGATGACCAGCACGTGCTGATCGCCCCCGGCTTCGACCGGCGCATTCGGCGGGATGGGATAGGGACCGGGGTCGCTCTCGTCGCCGTATTCGGTGAACGTGATCGGCACGAGCGGCTGATCCTCAGGCACGACCACATATGGGATGCCGTAGTCGGGGTTTTCGCCGAAATCGGCGT
>JADLHH010000126.1 GCA_020848855.1 Anaerolineae bacterium
GGACCGCACTGGCGCGAGCTTCAGCCGCTGCGTCGATATGATCATCGACCGGCTGAAGGGCAGCCCGGTCATGCTGCAATTCCCGTACGGCGAAGGTACTGATTTCGGCGGGATTGTCTATCTGCTCAAGATGGAACTCGTCACTTACGGCGACGACCTGGGTACGGCGATTGAACGTCACCCGATCCCGGAGAGCCACCGCGAGCAGGCGGAGACCATGCGCGCCGAGATGATCGAGAAGATCGTTGAAAATGACGACTACCTGACCGAAAAGTACCTGATGGGTGAGGAAATCACCGACGACGAGCTGGTGGCTGCCCTGCGCGCCGCGACCATCGCCGGGAAAGTTCACCCCGTCCTGTGCGGTTCGGCGCTTAAGAACAAGGGCGTCCAGATGATGCTCGACAAGGTTGTCGAGCTGCTGCCGTCGCCGCTGGATGTGCCGCCGGTCACCGGGCACGACCCCAAGACCGACGCCGAAATCGTGCGTCACGCGACCGACGATGAACCGGCGACCGCGCTGGTTTTCAAAATCCTGACCGACCCCTACGTGGGAAGGCTCGCCTTCTTCCGCGTGTATTCGGGCGTGGTCAAGGCTGGCTCGATGCTGCTCAACAGCACCACCGGCGACCGCGAGCGCATCGGTCGTATTGTCCGCATGTTCGCTGACCGCCGCGAGGACATCGAAGAAGTCCATGCCGGCGATATCGGCGCGGTGCTGGCGCTCAAGAACACGTTCACGGGAGACACGCTGTGCGAGCAGAGTCACGCGGTGGTGCTGGAGAAAATCTCCTTCCCGGAGCCGGTGATCGAAGTCGCCATCGAGCCGAACACCAAGGGCGACCAGGACAAGATGGGCGAGGCGCTGCGCCGCCTGGCGGAAGAAGACCCGACCTTCAAGGTCGAAGTCGACGACAAGCTGGGACAGACCAAGATTCGCGGCATGGGCGAACTGCACCTCGAAGTGCTGGTCGACCGTATGATGCGCGAATTCGGCGTGCAGGCGACTGTTGGACGCCCGCGCGTGGCGTACCGCGAAAGCATCACTCGCAATTCCCGCATCGATACGACCTTCAAGCGCCAGAGTGGTGGTAAGGGTCAGTACGCGCGTGTCGTCATCGAGTTCGAGCCGATGACCGACGAGGAAATGGCGCAAAACACCAAGGACAGCCTGATTTGGCTGGACGAAATTCGCGGTGGGACGATCCCGCGCGAGTTCATTCGACCGACCGAGAACGGCGTGCGCGAAGCCATGCAGGGCGGCGTGCTGGCGGGTTACCCGGTCGTGGGCATCAAAGCCCACCTGGTCGACGGCGCGTTCCACGATGTCGACTCCAGCGAAATGGCGTTCAAGATCGCCGGGTCGATGGCGCTGAAGGAAGGCGTGCAGAAGGGCAAGCCCGTCCTGCTGGAGCCGACGATGAAGGTCGAAGTCAACGTGCCGGACGAATACACCGGTACGATTGTTGGCGACCTGTCTTCGCGGCGCGGCACGATCAGCGGCATGGAGCCGCGCGGCGCGGGTGCAACCGCCATTCGCGCGAACGTTCCGCTGGGCGAAATGTTCGGCTACGCGACGCAAATTCGTAACATGACACAGGGGCGCGGCAGCTTCACGATGGAATTCGAGAAGTACAGCATCGCGCCGCAGAACATCGCCGAGGACATTATCAAGGGAAATCTCTAGTGTCCCAGCAGCTTCGCTCGCGAGGCTGTTATCAAAACTTTGGGTTCGTTTGAGGGTAACGAGGAAGCAATAACATGCCTGAGAAATTCGACCGCAGTAAGCCACACGTCAACATCGGGACGATTGGCCACGTTGACCATGGCAAAACTACTCTGACGGCAGCGATCACGAAAGTGCTGGCGCTGAAGGGCAAAGCACAGAAGATGGCGTATGACGAAATCGACAACGCCCCTGAGGAAAAAGCGCGCGGTATCACGATCAACATTCGTCACGTCGAATACGAAACCGACGCGCGCCACTACGCGCATGTCGATTGCCCGGGCCACGCGGACTACGTGAAGAACATGATCACGGGTGCGGCGCAGATGGACGGCGCGATCCTGGTCGTCAGCGCGCCCGATGGTCCCATGCCGCAGACGCGCGAACACGTGCTGCTCGCCCGCCAGGTGGAAGTGCCGGCGATGGTCGTCTACCTGAACAAGGTCGACCAGCTTGACGACGAAGAACTGCTCGAACTGGTCGAGCTGGAACTGCACGAACTGCTGGAGAGCTACAACTTCAGCGAAGACACCCCGATTGTTCGTGGCTCGGCGCTGCAGGCGAACGAGTCGGCGAGCAGCGAGGTCAACGCGCCGGAATACCAGTCGATCCTGCAATTGATGGACGCGGTGGACGCCTGGATTCCGACCCCGGTTCGTGAGAAGGACAAGCCGTTCCTGATGCCGGTCGAAGACGTGTTCTCGATCAAGGGTCGTGGCACGGTGGTGACCGGTCGCGTCGAGCGTGGCGCGGTGAAGAAGGGCGAGGAAGTCGAGATCATCGGTCTGCGCGACGAAATCCTGAAGTCGACCGTGACCGGCACCGAAGCCTTCCACAAGGAACTGGACGCCGCCGAAGCGGGCGACAACGCCGGTATCCTGCTGCGCGGTATTGAGCGCGACGACGTGGAACGCGGCATGGTGCTGGCGAAGCCCGGCAGCATCACCCCGCACAAGCGCTTCATGAGCCAGGTGTACGTCCTCAAGAAGGATGAAGGCGGTCGGCACAAGGCGTTCTTCACCGGCTATCGCCCGCAGTTCTACATCCGCACGATGGACGTAACCGGGACGGTCACGCTGCCGGAAGGCGTCGAGATGGTCATGCCCGGCGACACCATTCAGCTTGAAGTCGAGCTGATTACGCCGGTCGCGCTGGAAAAAGGCTCGAAGTTCGCCATCCGCGAAGGCGGTCTGACGGTCGGTGCTGGTTCGATCACCGAGATTCTGAGCTAGCGACCGCGCCGAATAGCGATACTACCTGTGATGCCGGGAGGCGCTCCTTGCTCCCGGCATCACTTACTCAGAGGACTTGAGATGTTCAAAAACAAGATACGCATCCGCCTCAAGGCGTATGATCACCGGGTGCTGGATCAGTCGGCGCAGCGGATTGTCGAGACGGCAGAGCGCACCGGCGCCCGCGTGGTGGGACCTGTCCCGCTGCCGACGCGGCTGGAGCGATTCACCGTCATGCGCGGTCCGTTCATCGACAAGGACTCGCAGGAGCATTTCGAAATCCGCACGCACAAGCGCTTGATCGACGTGCTCGACCCGGATAGCAAGACGATTGATACCCTGATGCGCCTGAACCTGCCCGCAGGCGTGGACATCGAGATCAAGATTTAGTTGTCAGCTATCAGCCGTCAGCAATCAGCCAGAAGCTGAAAGCTGACCAAGAAAGCTGAGTGCTGAACGCTGAAAGCTGAACGCTAGAGACGCCCGCACGCGGGACAGCCTTCCCGCCAATACGGGAACCGAGCAAGAGGAGTGACAGCGCTCCTCTGGAGGCAAACGAATGAAAGGCATTATCGGTAAAAAGCTGGGCATGACCCAGGTTTTCGACGACAACGGGAATGTCATTCCCGTGACCGTTATTCAAGCAGGTCCCTGCTTCGTCACGCAGGTGCGCACGGACGAAAAAGACGGCTACACGGCAGTGCAGCTCGGCTATTCCGAAACCAAGCCGCAGCGGCTGACGCAGGGCGAGCTTGGGCATCTGCGCCGCAACAACCTGCCGGCGCTGCGCCACCTGCGCGAATTCCGCATCAAGAATGGCGATGTGGACGTGGCGGAAGGGCAGCAGTTGAAGGTTGACGTGTTCGCCAAGGGCGAGCGCGTGGACGTGATCGGCACGAGCAAGGGGCGCGGTTTCGCCGGCACGATCAAGCGCTATCACTTTCACCGGCAGCCGAAAACGCACGGTCAGTCCGACCGCGAGCGCGCGCCGGGTTCGGTGGGCGCGACGACCACACCGGGGCGCACGTATCCCGGTCAGAAGATGGCAGGGCGCATGGGCGGCGAGCGCGTCACCGCGCAGAACCTGGAAGTTGTGGTGGTCGATGCCGAACGCAACCTGCTGGCGGTACGGGGTTCGGTCCCCGGCGCTAACGACGGCATTGTCATGATCAAACCTGCGCGTGTGCGCCGTCGTTAACGAGGAGGGTGAATCATGCAGGTACCAGTGATGGATATGAGCGGCAAGCAGGTGCAGACCATCGACCTGCCCGCCGAAATCTTTGAAGCGAAGGTCAATAAGGGTCTTATGCACCAGGCGTTCGTGCGCCAGATGGCGAACGCACGGCTGGGGACGCACAAGGTTAAGCGTCGTGGTGAAGTCAATATGACCACGAAGAAGATGTACCGGCAGAAGGGCACGGGGCGCGCGCGTCACGGCGCGGAGAGCGCCACGCAGTTTGTCGGCGGCGGTCGCCCGATGGGTCCCCGCCCGCGCGACTACACGCTCGATATGCCCAAGAAGATGCGCCGCGCGGCAATTCGCAGCGTGCTGACCGCGCTGGCGACCGACAACCAGCTCGTGTTCGTTGACCGGCTGGCGGTTGATACGCCCAAGACGAAGCCCATGAAGCAAATCCTGACGGCGCTGGCGGGCGACAGCTCGACGCTGGTGCTGATCGCGGAGCGCAACGAAAACGTGCAGCGCAGCGTCAACAACCTGGCGGATGCCAAGACCCTGCGCGCCAGCTATCTGAACATCCGCGACCTGCTGCAGTACGACAAGGTGATCGTGCCGCTGGACGCGCTCGACGTGATTAAGAGCATTTGGGGACTGGAGAGCTAGTAATGGCTGAACTTCACCTTTACGACGTGATCCGCCGCCCGGTGGTGTCCGAGAAGGCGAATATCATCTCGGAAGAGCGCAATCAGTACGTGTTCGAAGTCGCGCCGGAAGCGAACAAGCAGCAGATTAAGCAGGCGGTCGAGACAATTTTTGAGAAGCATGTCAAAAAGGTCAACACCATGATCATGCCCGCCAAGCGCGGGATGCGCGGGCGCAACGCCTACCGTCGTTCCAGCCAATGGAAGAAGGCGGTTGTCACGCTGGTAGCGGGCGAGAAGCTCGAACTGTTCGACCTTTAGCGAGGGGCGAGAGATACATTATGCCTATCAAGGTTTACAAGCCCACTTCGGCAGGTCGCCGGGGAATGACCGGGCACTCTTTCGAGGAGATCACCACGTCGCGCCCGCAGCGGTCGCTGACCGAGGCGATTCGCAAGCGCGGCGGGCGCAACAATACCGGTCGCGTGACGGTGCGGCATCGCGGTGGTGGACACCGGCGGCGCTACCGGATCATCGACTTCAAGCGCAACAAGTTCGACGTGACGGCGCAGGTGATTTCCATCGAATATGACCCGAACCGTTCGGCGCGTATCGCGCTGCTGGAATATGAAGACGGCGAACGCCGGTACATCATCGCGCCGCTGGGCGTGAAGGTCGGCGACAGGATCGCCAATGGCGAGAAAGCTGAAATCCGTCCCGGTAACGCGCTGTTCATCCGCGATATCCCGGTCGGCACGCAGATTCACAACATCGAACTGCTGCCGGGCGAAGGCGGGCAGATGGCACGCTCGGCGGGAGTGTCGGCGCAGCTTCTGGCGAAGGAAGGCGTGTACTGCCAGGTTCGTCTGCCCAGCGGCGAAGTTCGGCTGGTGCACGAGCGCTGCATGGCGACTATCGGGCAGGTCGGCAATACCGATCACGGCAACATCAAGCTCGGTAAAGCCGGACGCAATCGTTGGATGGGCTGGCGTCCGACCGTGCGCGGCACGGCGATGGACCCGGCGAGTCACCCGCATGGCGGTGGTGAAGGTCGTTCGGGCATCGGGTTTTCCAGCCCGAAGACGCCGTGGGGCAAGCCCGCGCGCGGCAAGCGCACGCGCGTGAACAAGCGCACCAGCCAGTTCATCGTCCGCCGTCGTGGGAAGAGACGTTAAGGATAGTGCCGAGTGCTGGGCAACCATTCGGTTGCTTGCCGAGTGCTGAGTAAGAAATTACCCGGCATCTGGCACTCAGTACTCAGCACTCAGTACTAAGGGACTGAAAAATGTCACGTTCGTTGAAAAAGGGTCCATTCATCAGCCCGAAGCTGCTCAAGAAGATTGAGAAGCTGAATGCCGAGAATCGCAAAGTCGTGATTCGCACCTGGAGCCGCGCCAGCACGGTCTTCCCGCAGATGGTGGGGCACACCATCGCGGTGCATGACGGGCGCCGCCACGTGCCGATCTACGTGACCGAGAACATGGTTGGGCACAAGCTCGGTGAATTCGCCCCGACGCGCACGTATCGCGGGCATCTGGTCGAAAAGAAGAAGAAGTAGGGGGTCGTTCATGGAAGTGCGTGCAAGCTGGAGTTATGCCTCCATCAGCCCTCAGAAACTTCGCCTGGTCTGCGACAAGGTGCGCGGCATGGGCGCCGAACAAGCGCTCACCGTGCTGCAGTTCATGCCGCAGAAGGGCGCGGAAATTGTCCACAAGCTGGTCAGTTCCGCGCTGGCAAACGCCGAAAACAATTTCGAGCTTGCCAGAGAAGACATGGTCGTGGCGCGAATCTACGCCGATGGCGGTCCGATGCTCAAGCGCTACAAAGCCGGCGCTCGTGGGCGTTACAAACCGCGTAAGAAGCGCACGTCGCACGTGACCGTCGTGTTGGCAGAACGAGAGGAAAAGTAACATGGGTCGTAAAGTCAACCCGATTGGCTTCCGCCTGAAGGTCAACCGTGACTGGGACGCGCGTTGGTTCGCCAAGGGTCAGCAGTTCCGCGACCTGCTCAAGGAAGACTTCGCCATCCGCCGCTTCATCAAGAAGGAAGGCGAGAAGGCGGGCATTTCGCGCATCGAAATCGAGCGCAACTCCAACCAGCTCCAGATCACCATCCACACCGCCCGCCCCGGCATCCTGATCGGGCGGAAGGGCGACGCGGTGAAGAAGATGAAGCAGGGGCTTCAGGAGATGACCGGCAAGACGGCGAAGGTCGAGGTCAACGAAATTGAGAAGCCCGACCTGGACTCGCAGTTGGTCGCCGAAAATATCGCCCAGCAGCTTGAGCGTCGTATCGGGCACAGCCGCGCCATCAAGCGCGCCATCAGCCAGGCGATGCGCCAGGGCGCGCAGGGCATCAAGATTGAAGTCAGCGGTCGTCTCGCCGGGGCGGACATGGCTCGCCGTGAATGGCAGAGCGAAGGTCGTGTGCCGCGCGGCACGCTGCGCGCCGAGATCGACTTCGCCCGCGCCGAAGCCCTGACCACCTTTGGGCGCATCGGCATCAAGGTGTGGATTTACAAGGGCGAGTCGCTGGGCGAAGAAACCCAGAAGCCGAGCGGGAAAAACGAAGAAGTTTACGTCAGCCCGTAGGAGTTGTGTGCAATGTTAATGCCGAAACGTGTGAAGTATCGCAAGCAGATGCGCGGGCGCATGACGGGCAAGGCTTATCGTGGCTCGACCGTCGCGTTCGGCGAGTGGGGTCTGCAAGCGCTGGAGCCGTGCTGGATGACCAGCCGCCAGATTGAAGCGGCGCGCCGCACGATGGTGCGCTTCGTCCGCCGTCGTGGCAAGGTGTGGATTCGCATCTTCCCCGACAAGCCTTTCACCAAGAAAGCCGCCGAAACCCGCATGGGCAGCGGTAAAGGCGCGGTGGAGTACTGGGTGGCGGTCATTCGTCCGGGGCGCATCCTGTTCGAGATGGGCGGGATTTCGGAAGAAGAAGCGCGCGAAGCGCTGCGGCTCGCGGCGCATAAGCTGCCAATTCGCACCAAGATCGTCCGGCGTATCGACCCGATTTCCGGGCAGGAGCTTGGCGGATGAAGATTCAAGACCTGCGTCAGTTATCGGATGAGCGGCTGCTCGACGACCTGGAAGACCTGAAGGAATCGCTGTTCAACCTGCGTTTCCAGAAGAGTTTTGGGCAGCTCGAAGACCCCAACGCGCTGCGGCGCGCCAAGCGTGATGTCGCCCGCATCCTGACTGTTATCCGCGAGCGTCAGATCGCAGCGGGAGGGAAAAATGCCTAACAATCGTCGTCGGCTCGAAGGGCGAGTCGTCAGCAACAAGATGGACAAGACGGTGGTGGTCGCCATCGAACGGCGTAAGATGCACCCCATCTACAAAAAGGTCGTGCGCACGACCAAGACGATCATGGCGCACGACGAGAGCAACGCGCTGGAGATTGGCGCGCTGGTGCGCGTGGTCGAAAGCAAGCCGCTCAGCCGCCGCAAGCGCTGGGTGGTCGAAGCGGTGCTGCAGGCGGAAGCCGCGCCTGTTCTGGAAACCCTGCCCGATGAAGAAGGGTTGATAGGCGGCGCTGCCGAGAGCGACGACGAAGTCGAGACTGACGACGCCGAAGCTGGTGAAGGGGACGAGGAATAATGATCCAGAACGAATCTCGTCTGAAAGTAGCGGATAACACCGGCGCGCAGGAACTGCTGGTGATCCGGGTGCTGGGCGGCTCGTTCCGGTACTATGGCGGCATCGGCGACATCGTGATCGCCACCGTCAAGTCGGCGACGCCGCAGGGCAGTGTGAAGAAAAGCGACGTGGTCAAGGCGGTAGTCGTGCGCGTGGCGAAGGAATACCGCCGCGACGACGGCTCGTACATCCGGTTCGACGACAACGCCGCCGTGATCCTGAGCGATGATTTGCAGAATCCACGCGGCACGCGCGTTTTCGGACCGGTCGCCCGTGAACTGCGCGACCGGGGCTTTCTGAAAATCGTGTCGCTCGCGCCGGAAACCCTGTAGGTAGTGGAGGGGTTGAGATGCAACGAGTAAAGAAGGGCGATACGGTCGAAGTGATCGCCGGGAAAGACCTCGGCGCGCGCGGGGAAGTACTCTCCGTGCTGCCGAAGGAAGACCGCGTGGTCGTGGAGCGGGTGAACATTCTGAAGCGCCATCGCAAGGCGCGTCAGTCTGGTAGCCAGCAAATTCCGGCGCAGATCGTCGAGTTCGAGGGACCGATTCATCTCTCGAACGTGATGATAGTCTGCCCATCATGCGGCAAGAAGACGCGCGTGGGCTTCCGCGTCCGCGACGACGGCTTCAAGGTTCGCGTTTGCAAGCAGTGCGATAAAGACATCGAGTAAGCATCATGCCAAAGTATGACATCCAGAAGCGGTATGTAGAACAGGTCATGCCGGCGCTCATCAACGAGTTCGGCTATGACAACGTGATGCAGGTTCCGCGCGTCGAAAAGATCGTGCTGAACATCGGTGTCGGTGAAGCGATTGACAACCCGAAGTCGCTGGACGGCGCGGTTTCTGACCTGCGGGCGATCACCGGGCAGCAGCCGGTGATCAACAAGGCGAAGAAAAGCGTCGCGGCGTTCAAGCTGCGTGAAGGTCGCGCCATCGGCACGAAAGTGACGCTGCGCGGCGTGCGCATGTGGGCGCTGCTCGACCGGCTGATCAACATTGCGCTGCCGCGTATCCGCGACTTTCGCGGTGTGTCGCCGGATACGTTCGACGGGCGCGGGAACTACACTATCGGGCTGCGCGAACAGCTCGCGTTCCCGGACATTCAGTACGACAAGATCGACAAAGTGCGCGGGATGGAAATTACGATTGTGACCAGCGCCAAGACCGACGAGGAAGGGCGACGCCTGCTGCGGCTGCTGGGTATGCCTTTCCAGGAAAGGTAAGAGGATATGGCAAAACGATCCATGACGGCTCGTGAAACTCGCCGGAAGTATAAGGTGCGCGTTCGCAACCGCTGCCAGTACGTAGACCCGAATTCGGGCAAGGTTTGTGGACGCCCGCGGGGCTACATGCGCCGGTTTGGTCTGTGCCGCATTCATTTCCGCGAACTGGCGCTCAAGGGGCAAATCCCCGGCGTTGTCAAGTCGAGCTGGTAGTCAGAGAACGGAAGGGGAGCATGACGAGCGATCCCATTGCAGATATGCTGACGCGCATTCGGAATGCGCTGATGGTGGGTAAACCCACCTGCGAGATTCCTACCTCGAAGATCAAGGTGGAAATTGCTCGCATTTTGAAGGAAGAAGGATACATCGAAGACTACAGTGTCGGCGATGAAAAGCCTTTTTCGTGGATAACGATTAAGCTGAAATATCACGGCGCGCGCCGCGACCGTAAGCCGGTCATCTCGAACATTCAGCGCGTCAGCAAGCCCGGTCGCCGCGTGTATCGCGGTCGGGCAGACCTGCCGCGCCCGATGAGCGGTATCGGCATCGCCATCGTCACGACTCCCAAAGGTGTTATGACGGCTCAGCAGGCGCGCCGCGAGCAGGTTGGCGGCGAAGTGCTGTGCTATGTGTGGTAGGCGAGGGCTAGGCGATGTCGCGTATAGGTAAACAACCGGTTCAAATTCCCGCGAAGGTGACGGCGACCATCGATGGTCAGACGGTCACCATCAAGGGACCGAAGGGTGAACTTCAGCACATGGTTCACCCGAATATCGCCGTCAAGCAGGAAGATGGCGCTCTGCTGGTCACGCGCCCGGACGACGAGCGCGAAAATCGCGCCCTGCACGGGCTGACCCGCGCGCTGCTGGCGAACATGGTCACGGGCGTGTCCAACGGGTTCCGCCGCACGCTGTTGATCGAAGGCGTCGGCTACGGCAGTGAACTGCGCGGCGCAGACCTGGTGATGCGGCTGGGGTACTCGCACGAAATCGTGGTCAACCCGCCGCCGCACGTCTCGTTCTCAACTGAGGAGCGTGGACGGACGATCCATATTGACGGGATCGACAAGCAGGTGGTCGGTCAGGTGGCGGCGAATATCCGCGAACTGCGCCCGCCGGAGCCGTATCTGGGCAAGGGCATTCGCTACTCTGACGAACAGATCCGCCGCAAAGCGGGTAAGACTGGTAAGTAGGTGACGCATGGCAACCACAAAACAGCTTAAGAAAAAGAGCGCTCAGCTTGCCCGTCGTCATCGGCGTATTCGGGCGCACCTGAGCGGCACGGCGGCGCGCCCGCGCCTGAACGTCTTCCGCAGCCTGACCAATATCTACGCGCAGGTGATCGACGACGAAAGCGGTCACACGCTGGTGTCGGCGTCGACCATCGACAAGGGCGTCGCCGGTCAGCTTGATGGTAAGTCGAAGGTCGAAGCGGCGAAGATCGTCGGGCAGGTGCTGGCGGAGCGAGCAAAAGCTGCGGGGATCAGCGCTGTCGTGTTCGACCGGGGCGGCTACCGCTATCACGGTCGGGTCGCGGCGCTGGCTGAAGGCGCACGTGAAGGCGGACTGAATTTCTAGGAGCAGCGTATGAAGAACAGACAGCATAGTGATCGTCCGCCGCGCGAATCACGCGATCAACGCGAACCTCGCGAAGACCGCGAGGAACTGGACGAGCGCGTAATCGATATCAAGCGCGTCGCCAAAGTTATCAAGGGCGGGCGCCGGTTTGCCTTCCGCACGGTCGTCGTGGTGGGGGATGGCAACGGTCGCGTCGGTATCGGCGTGGGCAAGGCGCGCGCCGTGCCGGACAGCATCCGCAAGGGGACTGACCGCGCGCGCCGGCAGATGAAGAAGATTTCGCTGGCGGGCACGACTATCCCGCACCCGATCACGGCGGAGTTCGGCGGCGCGAAGGTGCTGCTGAAGCCGGCTGCGCCCGGAACGGGCGTTATCGCCGGCGGCGGCGTGCGCGCCGTGCTGGAAGCGGTCGGCGTGCGCGACATCCTGACCAAGAGCCAGGGCAGCGCCAACCTGCTGAACGTGGCGATGGCGACGCTCACGGCGCTCGAATCGCTGCGCAGCGCGGAAGAAACGGCGGCGATGCGTGGCAAGAGCATCAATGACGTGCGACCCTTCTGGGAGCGCAAGCGCCCCGAAGAAGCGATCGCGCCGAAGGAGTAGTTGACTCATGGCGAAGAAAGAAAAACAGCTTAAAGTCACGCTGGTGAAAAGCCCGATTGGCTACGAAAAGAGCCAGGGCGAAACCGCGCGCGCGCTCGGACTGCGCAAGATGCACGCCAGCGTGATTGTTAAGGACATCCCGTCCGTGCGAGGTATGATCTACAAGATCAATCACCTCGTGTCGGTGGAGGAGGTTGGCTGATGAAACTGCACGACTTACAGCCGGATCCCGGTTCTCGTAAGAAGAAGACGCGCGTCGGTCGTGGTATTTCGGCGGGCAAGGGTAAAACTGCCGGTCGCGGTACCAAGGGCGCGGGCGCTCGCGGTTCCAGCGCGCGCAAGGGCGCGTACTTTGAAGGCGGTCAGCTTCCACTGGTTCGGCGTCTGCCGTTCAAGCGCGGCTTCACCAACATCTTCCGCACCATTTACCAGGAAGTGAACGTTTCGCGGCTGGATAC
>JADLHH010000127.1 GCA_020848855.1 Anaerolineae bacterium
AATTGGGTGCAGGTCGGGCATCCCGATGATCGTATGCGGGTCGCCGTAGAGTTCGGGGTGGCGAGCGTACCAGCTCGAGTCGAAGTCGTAGATTTTGAGTTCGGGGGGCCAGACGACGTGCGCCCAGCCGACGAACAGCACGCCGATTTTCAGGTCATCCAGTTCATGGCGCGCCGCCGTCGCCCGAAACGCGGCGACGAAATCGCGCAGGTCGGCATAAGAGTGCGCCGCCCATTTCGCGGTGCGGCGGCTGAGCGTTGGGATCGGCTGCGATGGATCGCCCGTCCATTCGGTAACCAGATCGATCAGCCAGCCGACGTTGAAGAACATGCCGCGCCAGCCCTCGACCGCTTGCAGCAGCGGCGCAACACGCCCAACCAGCGTCTCGATCTGCGGCTGAAGATCGGCGTCGGGGTCGAACCAGGTCAAATCCATTTCGAGGAAACGGTCGCTCATCGGTGCTTGTCCATCTCGGCGAGGATGGCGGGCAATTCGGGCATGGTCTGGGCGCCGCCCACACCGATCACGGTGAAGCCGGCGGCGACGCTGGCGAACAGCGCCCGCTGTTCGAGACTCCAGCCCTGCAGCGTGCCGTAAAGAAAGCCCGCGTCGTAGGCGTCGCCTGCGCCGATAGTATCCTCGACTGCGCCGAGCACGATAGCGGATTGGTGGAACTGCCCACCCGCATGATAAACCGTCGAGCCGTTCGCGCCCTGCTTGACAACCACCGTCCCAACGCCCCGGTCGAGCAGCAGCCGCGCCGCCGCGTCGAAATCCGCCGCGCCGGTGATGTTGCGCGCTTCGCCATCGTCGCAGAACAGGATGTCGATATCGGGCAGCAGGTCTTCGAGCGCAGGCAGCCAGGGTGCGGGCATGGCGAACAGCGGAAACTGCGGGTCGATGCTGGTGATCAACCCGCGCGCTTTTGCCTCGCGGAACAGGTCGCGCGTGCCGCCGTGCCACGCCTCTCGGTGATGCAGGTAGCCGCCCTGATGCAGCAGCCGGGCATCCAGCAGGCGCTCGACTTCGTCGGGCGCGAACTCAGTCTGCCAGAGCGGGTGCGTCGGCAGGCGATAGATCAGAGGGCGCTTGCGGCTGCCGAACATGAGCGCGTACACGCCGATGCCGCCGAGCGTGCCAGGCACGCGCTCCACCGAGCCGGTATCGACGCCCGCCCGGTTGAGCGTATCTTCGATGAAAATGCCGAGCGGGTCATCGGGCAGACACGAACTCACGCGCACGCTCAGACCGAGCCGGCCAAGATTCTGCACGGTGTAGCCGACCGACCCGGCGGCGGTCATGTCCATCTGGGCGGGACCATCCCACGTTGGGATCGACTCCCAGTTGGGCGGTCCGTCGCCCTTGATCAGCAGGTCGATGTTGAGCGGCCCGACGACCGAAACGTCACGCATGGTCGACCCCTCAGCGCCGCCGGAGGCTTAAGCCCCCGGCTACGAAACTCGCGGCGACCCACTGAAGGGGTCGCTTCGGAACAGTTCGACAGCGTTCGTTCATCAGTGGGTATCTTTGGGGAACAGCCAGTTCCAGACTTTGGCGTGGCGCGGGATATTGGCGCGCTGGGTGTCCGGGTTGATGTTCCCCTGCGCGACCGCGCCCCAGTACGGCAGCAACTGACCCGGCAGAATCGCCAGAATCGAGAAGAGGATCGGGTCGGTCTCGTCGAGGCGGAACACGTCGTCCACCTGATCGGCGACTGCTTCGTCGTCCGGGCTGATGATGCCAATCGACGGCGACTTGAGCATGTAGGTCACCTGGGCGATGTCGCGCAGTTCACTGTAGGCGGGATCATCCTGCGGCGCGATGACGATGGTCAGGATGTTGGGCTGCGTCATGCCGAGCGCGCCGTGAATGTGCCGCCCGGCGCACATGGCTTTGGTCGGGATGTGGCTCATCTCGTCGTACTTGAGGGCGTATTCCTCGGCTGTACCCTCGTTCGCGCCGCTGCCGACCACCAGAATCGAGCGGATGTCCTTGTAGCGCGCCGAAACAATGCGGGCGCGCTCGCTCACCCAGTCGAACATGGCGTCGAACTTGTCGGCAGTGGCAAACAGCCGCGAACGCAGGTCGTTCCAGTCGCGGGCGTCGGGCTGCGTCAGCGCGCCGATTTCGAGCGCCAGCCAGATGGACGCGGCGAGGCGGGTCGTGTAGTGGAAGGTGTCCGAGCCGCCGGTGTCGAAGCCGCCGGAGCAGACAATCGACTCGTCGCATTTCTGGGTGATCGGGCTGCCGGCGATGCTGGTGAACGCTACCTGATACGCCCCAAGCTCTTTCGCTCTGGCGGCGGCGCGGTTGCTGTCGACGGTGCTGCCGCTGCCGGAGTAAGAGAAGAAGACGGTGCGCGAAAAATCGATAGGGTGTTCATATTTGACGTATTCGAGCGAGTCGAGGTCGCGCGCGTCCCAGCCCGCCCAGTGCCAGAACGCCTGCGAGGCGGTGTGAGCAACGAACTGCGACGTGCCCAAGCCGTGCCCCGCCATGCCGCGAAAGCCGCGCTCGACCAGCCGTTTGGCAATCGCCGGGACGACATCGCGGTTGTTGGCGAACGTTCCGCGCAGCGCCGCGCCCTGGCTCTTGATATCGCCGTAGAGGTTGAAAGGGTGCTGCGTCTTCGGCTCGGTGCCGAGCGCGCGGTACATGATCGAGTGTTCCGCCGTGCCCTCGATATGCCGCCGGATGTCGCCTTCAATCCCCCACTGCTTAATGCGCTTGCCCGTCTCGCGCTCGTATTGATCCGTCATGAAATTTGCTCCTCAAGAGAATAGTGCTGGGCAACCTTCGGTTGCTTGCCGAGTACTGAGTTCTGAGTCAAAAACAAAACACGGGCGGGGCGTGCCTCGCCCCTACTTCATTACCATCACGTTACGGGTGTTGCTTCGCTGGTTTCGCCGAGGGCGTGGCGCAGGATTTCGGTTTGCGTTGCCGTCTGTCCATCGAGGTCGGCGGCGATACGCCCTTCGCGCATGACTAGAATTCGCTGCGCCAAGCCGAGAATTTCGACCAGCTCGGACGAGATCAGCAGGACGGCGCGCCCGGCTTGCGCCTGCGCGGCGATAAACTGGTAGAGGTCGAACTTCACGCCCACGTCAATGCCTTGTGTCGGCTCCATGAAGATCAAAATTTCAGGGTCGAGCGCGAGGCACTTCGCCAGCGCGACTTTCTGCTGGTTGCCGCCGCTCAGGTTCAGCACCAACTGCTCGATGCCCGGCGTCTTGATGTCGAGCGCTTTGACCTGCGCCTGTGCGACCTCGCGCTCGCGTTCGGGGCTGACAAAGCCGAACGGGTTGGCGATGCGCCGCAGCACCGGCAGGGCGATGTTTTTACGGATACTCATCTCCTGCAAGATACCTTCGGCTTTGCGGTCTTCCGGCAGGTAGATCAAGCCGCGCGCCATCGCCCGTTCCGGCGACGGCTTGAACGCCGCGCCCTTGAGCAGGATACTGCCACCGTCGAGCGGCAGATCGCCAAACAGCGCGCGACCCAGCTCGCTCTTGCCGCTGCCGGACAAGCCGGCGACCGCCAGCACCTCGCCACGATGCAGACTGACGCTCACGTCGTCCAGCAAGCCGCGCGCGCGCAGATGCTCGGCACGCAGGACTTCTTCGCCATAATGGGTCGACTTCGCCGGAAAGACGCCCACCAGCTTGCGCCCGATCATGTCCTCGATCAGCGAATCGCGGGTGACCGCGCTGATCGGCTTGGTGCTGATGTGTCCGCCATCGCGCAGCACGGTTACGGCGTCTGCCAGCCGGAAGATTTCTTCGAGCCGGTGCGAGACGTACAGAATGGTCACGCCCTGCGCCTTGAGCCGGTCAACGATGGTGAACAGCGCCTCGACTTCGGTCTGGTTGAGCGCCGAAGTCGGCTCGTCCATGATCAGCAGCTTGCTGTCGTTGAGCAGCGCCTTGGCAATTTCGACGACCTGCCGCTCGCTGACTTTGAGCAGCCCGACCGGGCAGTCCAGCGGCAGATAGGCGGCGTTCAGCCGCTCCATCACGCGCCGGGTCTGCTCGTGCATGGACTTCACGTCCATCCAGCCGCCGCGTGAATGTGGCTCCTTGCCGAGCATAACGTTCTGCATCACCGTGCGGTCGGGCAGCAGGTTGAACACCTGGTAAATCGTAGCGACGCCCGAATCCAGCGCGGCGCGCGGGTCACGAGGGGTGTAGGGCGCGCCGTCGAGCGTGATCGTCCCGCCGTCCGCCTGCTCCGCGCCCGCCAGAATCTTGATCAGCGTCGATTTGCCCGCGCCGTTTTCGCCGACGAGCGCGTGAACCTGCCCGCGCTCGATTTCGAACGAGACGCCGCGCAGCGCCTGGACGCCCGGATAGGCTTTGCTGACGTTTTCCAGCCGCAGGAAGCTCATACGCACCCTGCCTTGGGCGCAGCGTGCTGCGCCCCTACAAGCACGATGGGGGTCATACGCGCAGCGTCCTCAGGCGATCCAGCGAGAGGGCGACGATCAGGATCAAGCCGGAGATGACGCGCTGGGTGTAAATGCTGATGTTGAGCAGCACCATGCCGTTGGTGATGGTTGTCAGGAAGATGGCGGCGATGAGCGTGTTGAAGATTTTGCCGCGCCCGCCGGTCAGGCTCGCGCCGCCCAGCACCACTGCCGTCAGGATGGGGAACAGGAAGTCCGACCCCATGCCGGCGGTCGCCGTGCCCTGCCGCGCGATCTGCATGATACCACCGCACGCCGCCAGCATCCCGGCGAGGATGTAGGTAGCGACCTTGACCCGGTTGACGTTGACGCCGGAAAGCCACGCCGCCTTGCTGTTGTTGCCGCTGGCGAAGACGTAAGCGCCGTAGGTCGTGCGGCGCAGAACGATGAACGCCACCCCATAGAACACGAACAGGACGATCACGGGTACGGGGATGGCATCGAACAGCGTGCCGCTCGACAGGAGCTTGATGTCGTTGATCGGGTCGCCAAAGATCGTCTTGCCCTGTGTCATCATGAACGCCAAGCCTTCAAGGATGCTCATCATGCCTAACGTCGTGATGATGGCGTTGATCTTCAGCCGGGTGATCACCAGTCCGTTGATCAGCCCGATCGCGCCGCCCAGCGCCAGCGTGATGACGGCAGCAAGCACCGGGGGCAGCTCGTTATTGACCATCAGCGACGCCATGACGACGCCGGTCAGCGACAGATTCGCCGCCAGCGATAAGTCCATGTCGCCCAGCAGAATGATGTAGTGCGCGCCGATGGCAACCACGCCGATGATCGACGCCTGCCGCAGAACGGTGAACAGGTTATTGGTCGTGGCGAAATTGCGCGTGTTGAGCGCCAGATACACCGCCCACAGGATGAAGATGACGATGAACCCCTGCTCGCCGATCCACTGGATGGTGCGCCGCCCGGTGGACGATTCGCCGCGCGTATATTGTTGTGAAGCCATTGGTTGTTCCAAAGGTTGTTCGAAATAAGATTTCGCAATTGCCCTTCACCCTGCGCGACCATGCAACCCTTCGGTTTGCGATGGTCGCCCTTCCCTCTCCCACGCAAGCGGGGAGAGGGAGAATTCAGGCTCCACAATCCCCTCTCCCCATGCCTGTGGGAGAGGGGAAGCTGAGCGAAGCTCAGCAGGGGTGAGGGGTCTTAATCAGCCCGACGTGTCCTTGCTGATCAGCGTAGTCGGGACGGCGATATTCTGCGGGAATTCGCTGCCCGCCAGCAGACGCACGGCAGCGTTGGCAGACATCACGCCCGTTTCCGCCGGGGACGTGTCGACCGTGCCGCGATACATGCCACCGGCGGCGATCAGCTCCCGCGCCTGCTCTTCGGCGTCGATGCCGACGATGATGGCGTCTTCGCGGTTGGCGTTGGCGAGCGCCTGCATCGCACCGTAAGCGCCAGCATCGTTGATGCTGACGACCACGTTGATTTCGGGATGCTCGATCAACGCCGATTCAATCGAGTTCAAGCCGAATTCTGTCGTGCCGCCGAGATAATTTCCGACGATGACGGCGTTCGGCGCGCCGGCTTCAATCGCCGCGCGGATGGCGTCGGCGCGGATGACCACGTTCGCGACATCCGGGTAGTCGAGGATAGCGACATTGGCTTCACCGCCGAGTTCGTCGGTGATCAATTGCGCGGCGTACTCGCCCGCCGCCGTGCCGAGGTCGGCGTCTTCAATGCTGATGGTCACGCCGCCGAGGTCGGCAAGCTGACGACCGGCATACTGGACGATCTGCACGCCCTGCTCGGCGGCAGCTTCAAGCGCCGACTGCACGCTGGGCGGGTCGAACAGGCAGACGATCAGGACTTTCGCGCCGCTGGAGGTGAAGTTCTCGATGGCGCTGATCTGCTTCTCGACGTTGATTTCCGAGTCGAACAACTGGGCATTGACGCCAAGTTCTTCCAGCCGCGCCTGCGCCGACTCTGCCACAGTCGAGTGGTATTCGGTCGAGAGCGTGCAGGCGATGATGCCGACGAAACCATCGTCGCCGAGCGCGGCAATCGCGGCAGCGACTTCGTCGTCCGACGGTACGAGGTCTGCCGCCGTGCCGAGCGCCGGCGCTTCAGCGGTGGCTTCGGGGGTCGCCTCCTGCGCGTGAACGGCAAGGGCGCTGAACGCCAGAACAAGAACAAGGATGAGATAAATGGGCTTTTTCATGGCTCCGCTCCTCTATTCACAAAACGATCATCACGTGCGCGGTTAAAGGCGGCGTTCCTCCTTTCAGGTGTTCTCGTCTTCGAGGCGCAGCAGCGCCTGTAGGGTATGCTCGTCGCTCACGAGCGCGTTAACGTAGCCGCCCCGCAGCGCGCCGAGCAGCGGCGCGACTTTGTCGTCGCCGCCCGCCACACCTATCGAGAGCGGCGCCGCGTGCAGGTGTTCCAGCTCGATGCCGACGATGCGGTCGGCAAACGCGGTGGACTGTTCCTTACCGTCGATGTCGAAGAAGCGCCCACAGATATCACCGACGGCGCGCCCGCGCAGATCGCCCAGTTCGTGGTCGCGGATCAAGCCAACGCGGGCGTACAACTGGTCGCTTTCCAGCGTGCCGAGACCGACGACGTAGACATCCGCCGAACTCGCCAGCCCCAACGAGTGCCGCAGCGTCGGGTTGGCGGCGACAAACTCCGCCGCGTTCCCCGAACCGAGAATCGCCGGGGCGCTGACGTAGTGCGCCTGCCCGCCGAGCGAGTCGGCGGCTTTGCGGGCGATCTCGTTGTAGTCGATGTGGTGCGCCTCGTGCCCGATGCTGCCCATCGCCTGCACGACGCTCACCCCGGCAATCGAGCGCTTTGAGAGCGCGTCGACCGTCGCACGGAGCGTGCGCCCACAGCCGAGCGCCAGCTTCATACCGGGCTGGAGGACTTCAGCCAGGTAATTGGCAGCGAAGCGCCCGATCATGGCGCGCTGGGCATCCGGCTCGTCGCTGAAGGTCGGCGCGATGACGACGGCTTTCAGGTGGGGATAGCGCCCGCGCAGGGCGCGCCCCAGCGCGTCGAACGTCCACTCCGGGGCGGCAATCGTGATCTGGACGATGCCAAGCTCGCGGGCGGTGGTCAGGTAGCGCGAAATCAGGCTGCGCGAAAGACCGAGGCTGCGGGCGATTTCCGCCTGCGTCTGATCCTCCTGGTAGTAGGCGCGCGCCACCTCGACCAGCCGAGCAATGTATGCATCCGAGTTCTTCACGTTCGTGATTTCACGTTTGTTCATAAGTTGACTGTAGCGTGCGGCTGCACACCTGTCAAATCACATTTGTGAATTGAGGAAGCATGTGGGTTTGCCATGCCCACAACGAGCACGTTGCGAGATCGAACGGCGGGCAGACACGCGTGTCTGCCCCTACAAAATACGCTTTCGAACGGGAACCGGACGGTGGTACTCGCCGGATGGCGCGGGGTGATGTATGGTTACGCGAAAAAAATCCCAGCGAAGGAGACGCCCGATGCCCGACATTCACTTCGACCGTTACTACCGCTACGACGACCTGACGCGCCTGCTGCGCGAGTACGCCAGCGAGTACCCGCAGTTGGTGCAGGTCGAGAGCATCGGCAGGAGCTACGAGGGACGCGACATCTGGCTGGCGACGGTCACGGCGGGCGGGAACGCCGCCGAAAAGCCGGCGCTGTGGGTCAACGGCAACATCCACGCCTCGGAAGTGTCGGCGACGAGCGTGTGCCTGCATCTGATCCAGACGCTGGTGACCGGCTACGGCAGCGACGAGACGATCACCCGCTGCCTGGATTCGCGGGCATTTTACATCTGCCCGCGCCCCGGTCCCGACGGCTCGGAACTGGCGATGGCGGAACACCCGAAGATCGTGCGGTCGAGCACACGGGCGTACCCGTTCGACGAAGACCCAGTCGGCGGGCTGGTGAGCGAGGACATCGACGGTGACGGGCGCATATTGACAATGCGGATTCCTGATCCCAATGGCGAATGGAAATCCTCCCCTGACGACCCGCGCCTGATGATCCGGCGCGATCCAGTCGAGACCGGCGGCACGTACTACCGCATCTTCTCGGAAGGGACGATTGACGATTACGACGGGCTGCTGATCGCCACGCAGAAATCGAAGCAGGGGCTTGACCTGAACCGCACCGACCCGGCGGGCTGGAAGCAGGAGAACGCACAGGCAGGGGCAGGTCCCTACCCTACGTCCGAGCCGGAAGTCCACGCTATCGTCGGTTTCATCGCCAGCCACCGGAACATCACCGGCGCGGTCGATTTCCACACGTGGAGCGGCGTGCTGCTGCGCCCGTTCTCGACCCAGAGCGACGACGGGTTCGCCGCCGAGGACCTGTGGACGTTCCAGAAGCTGGGCACGAAAGGCACGGAAGTCACCGGCTACCCGGCGATCTCGCTGTGGCACGAATTCCGGTATCACCCCAAGCAGGTGCTGGCGGGCGGCTCCATCGACTGGATGTTCGACCACCTCGGCATCTTCTCGTGGGCGGTCGAAATCTGGAGTCCGCAGCGGCAGGCGGGCATCACCGATTACCAGTACATCGACTGGTTCCGCGAACACCCGGTCGAAGATGACCTGAAGATGCTCAAGTGGAGCGACGAGGTGCTGGACGGCAAAGGCTACGTCGACTGGTATCCGTTCGAACACCCGCAGCTTGGCAAGGTCGAACTCGGCGGATGGGATCACCTGTATGCGTGGCGCAACCCGCCGCCGCAGTTCCTCGAAAAAGAGATCGCACCATTTGACGACTGGCTGATCTGGCTGCTGCTGATCTCGCCGCGCCTCGAACTGTACGACGCAACGGTCACGCCGCTGGGCGATGATAACTATCACCTGCGGCTGGTGGTGCAGAACACCGGCTGGCTGCCGAGCTACGTCTCCAAGCAAGCGCTAAACCGAAAAGTTGTGCGCGGCGTGATCGCCGAAATCGAACTGCCGGACGGCGCGACGCTGACGACGGGTAAGCGCCGGATGGAAGTGAGCCAGCTTGAGGGGCGCGCCTACAAATACAGCGCGATGACGCCCTGGAACGTGCGCGATTCGAATACCAACGATCTCGCGCTGATCGAGTGGGTCGTTCATGCGCCTAATGGCGGCATGGCGACGCTTACGGCGCGTCACGACCGCGCCGGGCTGGTGCGCACGAAAGTCGAACTGAAGTAACGAAGCATTTCTGGCAGGGGCATGGCGCTGCCATACCCCATGCGCATCAAGTTAGCAGTATTCAGAAGGGTTTCCATTGCGCCACCGGAGGCTGAAAGCCATCCGGCTACAAAACCAAGCCACATCAAGGTGGCTCAGGAGCCTGCTTGAGCAGGCTTCTTAATGCTAGCCCGGCGCTTCGAGCGTCGGGCGAACAGCATGATAGTCCTTATCTTGATGCCCAGGGGCATGGCAGTGCTATGCCCCTGTATTGACCACCTGTGAACCATCGGCGACCCTCTTTACAAGCCGTGAAAACTTATGCTATACTGCTGAGCGGTGTCCGGTATCACTACGCAGGAGGCGTATATGTCCAACAAAGTCTTCACGATCCTTGTGCGCAAGGGTACGCCTGCTGCCGCTTAAGTTCTCCCCGTAAGCAATCCCAACAGGCGTACATCACGAGCGCCTCTGACGAGGCGTCGATACTGCCTGTTGACTCCGTGTGTGGTTCATTCCCCAACGGTCAAGTCAACGTGCATGTTGTTTGGATTTCGCGGCTGGCATATGCCGGCATTGTTGACTGAATCTGACCGATTGAGGACATTTCTACCGTGAACGACTTCGACCAATACGAAGATTATGAATCCCGCTTCGACCCGATGCGTACCGACCGCCGCGCGCGCCGCCAGCGTAAGCCGCAGGCGAATCACAAGCCGAAGAAGCAGCAGAACGCGGTAATCGAGGAGGTTGCCGACACGACCAACGCCGAGACCGGCTTCGAGACGACCTACAAACCCGGTCGCTTCGAAGAAGGCTGGCTGCTGGAATCGCTGCGCCCGTTCTACGACCGGGGCTTGATCACCGACGTGCTGGCGCGCGTCAAGGGCGGCAAGGAAGCCAACGTGTACTGCTGCGCCGCCAGCCCGGAGACCGGACTCGACCTGCTGGCGGCGAAGGTCTACCGCCCGCGCATGTTCCGCAACCTGCGCAACGACCAGATGTACCGCGAAGGGCGCGAACTGCTGACCGCCGACGGCAAGCACGGCAAGCCGGACGACCGCATGATCCGGGCGGTGGGCAAGAAGACGGCGTATGGGCAGCAGGTCGCGCATACGTCGTGGCTCATGTACGAATACTCGTCGCTGGAGCGCCTGTACGACGCCGGGGCAGCCGTCCCACGCCCGATCTCCAGCGCCGAAAACGCGCTGCTAATGGGCTACTGCGGCGACGAGCGCATGGCGGCTCCGGCGCTCAACGAAATCGCGCTGGAGCTGGACGAAGCCAGACCGCTGCTGCTGGAAGTGCTGCGCAACATCGAGATTATGCTGAAGAACGGCATGATTCACGGCGACCTGTCGGCATACAACATCCTGTACTGGGACGGCGAAATCACGCTGATCGACTTCCCGCAGGTGACGGACGCGCGGCAGAATTCGCAGGCGTACAAGATTTTGCAGCGCGACATCGTCCGCGTATGTGAATACTTCGAGGCGCAGGGAGTCCGCAGCGACGCCAGCGCCATCCTGTATCACATGTGGAAGCACTACGTCGAGCTGGACGCGCATTTGCGGGCTGCAGATTTGTCAGTGCTGATCGGCGAGGACGATGAGTAGCCTGACGTACGGGCACGATCAGCAAGTGCGCAATTCAAGCAAAAATGGGCACAGGTGCAATCTTCGATTGCCTAGCTGTGCCCTACAGAACGGTCAGTCGGCGGAGATGGCAATATCTTCTGGCGCAGCGCGCGCCAGGATATACTCTACAGGTGTGTCGCCGGTCGCCTGGGTGCTGTGGATTAGCCCTGCCGGGATGTAGATGAAATCGCCAGCGGAGACATCTTCCCAGCGCTCGTCGTTGGGACCGAAGAACGCTCGCGCGCTCCCGGAGATGACGTAGACGGCGGTCTCGAACGGGTGATAATGACGCTTCGATTTTGAGCCTGCCGGGACGATGCCGACCGCCATACTGAGGTGCTGAGTCCCGCTGGTGGCAGCCGAAACGCCGAACTCGCGGATCAGCCCATGATCGGACTGGCTAACGGTTTGGTTAGAACGTACAATCGCGAAATCAGACTGAGGGAGGGTTTCCGACATTTTTCTGCCATTTTGACTACTTTACAGGTTTCAAACATTCCATTATCTTTATAAACACACATAATATTTTATCGGGTCTAAACAGGATACCATGAGAAACCGAAGTCAAGAGGAGAATTTCCGGCTTTTGCTCGACGCCTTCCGGCTCGCAGGGTCGCGGGGGCTGTCCATCGATCAGGCACGAGAGATTGTTTTTGGAAAAGATTCGACGGCGGGGTCGCGCACTAAAAAGTTATTGGAGCGCCTCAAGTCCAAAGGCGTGATCCGCCCCCAGATGGGACTCGCCGGCATTGTTTACGTGATCAACGCCGGGCAGTAATGGGCGACCTGTACGTCGTCCCAACTCCCATAGGTAATCTCGAAGACATCACAATCCGAGCGCTGCACATCCTGCGCAGCGTTAGCTTGATCGCGGCTGAAGACACCCGACATTCGCGCAAGCTGCTGACTCATTACGACATTCACACCCGGCTGACCAGCTACCACGAACATAACAAGCAGTCGAAGACGGGCGCGCTGCTCGATTTTCTGGCGTCCGGCGACGTGGCAATCATCACCGACGCGGGCACGCCCGGCATCTCCGACCCCGGCTATGAACTGATCGCCGGGGCGATTGACGCCGGAGTGCGCGTGATCGCGCTGCCGGGCGCGAACGCAATCACGACCAGCCTGAGCGCGTCCGGCTTGCCGACCGACTCGTTCCGGTTCTACGGCTTCCCGCCGCGCAAAGACAGCGAGCTACGCCAATTCCTGCAAGAGAAAGCCGATTTCCGCGAGACGCTGGTGTTCTACGAAAGCCCGAACCGGCTAATCAAGACGCTGGCGATAATGCGCGACGTGTGGGGCGAGCGGCAGGCGGTCGTCGGGCTGGAAGTGACCAAGCTGTTCGAGGAATTCGCACGCGGGACGCTCGGCGAACTGGTTGAGCATTTTTCGCGCGAGCCGATACGTGGCGAGGTCACGGTGATGATTCAAGGGAAGTAACAACGAAAAAGATTCAACGCAAAGAGGAAGAACAAGACGCAAAGGGATTGCATGGTCGAACTACTTTGCGTCTTTGCGTTAAGGCACTTCTTTTGTCACCAGAAACGCCAGCTCGGTCGAGAAGTCGAAGCGCTCGACCGACCAGCCTCGCCCCGCAACCAACTCCCGAAACTGCGCGTCATAGTTGGCACGCATCCCCTTCGACGCCCCGCCCAGGCTATGAACCGGATACGACACGAGCAGATGCTTCGCCTGAAGTCCGTCGAGCAGGCGCGCACCGATGCTTTTGTCGATCTGCTGCAGGCACGGGATCGCCTTGACGACCAGCGCCAGGTCGACGGGCTGCGGCGGGACGGTCTGGGTCACGTCCGACGCCCACGCTTCGCCGGTCACGCCGAGCAGCGGGAACGCCCGGTTGAGGAAATCCGCCAGATCGGTGTAGATGTCACAGGCGAAATACTGCGCGTCGTCCGTCAGCGGCATGAACGGGATCGCCAGCGGGTTCAAGCCGCAGGCGACATCCAGCACCGAGCGCACTGGTGCGATGCTGGCGAGGGTCGTCACGTAGAAATCGTCGAGGATCGGCAGGCGCTCGCGGGTCGAAGCGTGCGTTTGCATGAGCGCGCGGCAGCCTTCGCGGCGCGCGTCCAGCGGAGCGGCTTCGAGCCGCGCCAGCCACGATTCATACGGCGGCGGGGCGCTCAGGTAGGCGCCGGCGACCTGATGCAGCCGATTTTTGGTCGACTTGACCGCATCCCTGAGCTTCGGGCGCTTGCCGAGTTCTTCCGCGCCGAGCTTGCGCACCAGTTCGGGCGTGATGCTGCCGTACCTGGCGCTCGACCGTATGGCATCGACCAGAACGTCCAGCGGCGCTTCGAGGTCAGCCATGCTGCCTCAGCAGGTCGATAAGCCGATTCATGAAGCGCAGGTTGTGAATCGTCGCCAGGCGCATGTAGAGTGCGTCGCCGACGTGATAGAGATGATGCAGGTAGCCGAGTGAGTAGCCGGAACAGGCGGCGCAGTCGCAGTACGGCGAGATCGGCTCGGTATCACGGATATGCTTCTTGTCCTCGACGTAGACGTATTCGAACCAGCGCCCCGGCGCGATGCCGGGCTGCCCGGTGAAACGGTACAGCCGCCCCTTGCGGGCGTCGCGGGTCGGCAGCGCGCTGTCGAAGATGCTGTAGCCCATCCGGAAGCAGTCAACCACGTTCTGGGGATGTCCCACGCCGAGCGCGTGGATCGGGTACTGCGGCGGGATCAGTTCGCGCAGATAGGCGAAGATGTCACTGACGAGATTGCCTTCGCCGTCGAGCGGGTAGCCGCCGTAGCCGTAGCCATCGAAGCCGATTTCGAGCAGTTCTTCGGCACAGCGCTTGCGCAAATCGCGAACACCGCCGCCCTGCACGACCGCGAACAGCAGCGGGCGGGTTTCCGGCTGTTTCTGGCGCATCAGGCGGTCGAATTCCTCACGGCAGCGCTTCGCCCACTTAACGGTGCGGCGCACGGCGTCGAGCTGAGTGTCCGGCGCGTCGTCGACGTGGGTGCAGTCGTCGAGGCAGAAGATGATATCGCCGCCGTAGCTGACCTGAAGCTGGATGCTCTTTTCCGGCGACAGGTTGTACTTGGAGCCATCTTCGGCGCGGTAAACCATGCCCTTCTCGCTCAGGCTGCCGGATTTAGGATTCTGGCGCACGAGCGAGTAGACCTGAAAGCCCCCGGAGTCGGTCACGATGGGGCGCTGCCAGTTGGCGAAATCGTGCAGCCCGCCGTGCCGCTGGATGACCGACGAGCCAGGGTGCTGCATCAGGTGAAAGGTGCTCATCACCAACCCGGTCACGCCACAGCGTTCGAGGTCGGCGCTGTCCACCGCGCGCACAACGCCGCGCGTCGCGTCCGGCAAAAAGATCGGGAAATCGAGCGTCCCGTGCGCGAGAGCGAGCGAATTGGGTAACGGTGATGAAGCCACGTCCGGCGTATCCCTGGGCGGGGCAGACGAACCTGCCCGCTGCGTATGGGGCGATTCTAGCGGCGGGCGGGCAGAATGGGAAGCGGCAGCCTCGCGCACAGGCTGCTCACTCACCTATGCGCGGCTGCTGCCGCCGTTCAATTGGAGGCGCGCCGGAATTTATTAGTCGGCGATAGAAAACTGCGGACGGAGCAAACGCCGAAACGTCGTCGTCCGGTTCCGCATATTTTCCTCGATCAACTGCACACGCTCGTCCACATTGCAGAAGCCGCTGTCCCGCTTGACCGGGAAATTGACCGACCAGTCGGGCAGGTCGGACAGTAGCCGGTCAACTTCCCGATGAAGCTCGGTTAGCTGGCGCGCCAGGTCGGGCATCGCTTCGCCGGCGTAACGGTGGAGCGCCGCCGCGTTCAGCATCTCGGTCGTGCCGTCGATCAGATTCGGCGGCTGCCCGGCAGCCAGCGCCTGCAGGACTTCCAGGTAGCGCTCGTGCCAGAAGACGATCTGCGCCAGAGCGCTGTGCGCCGTATGCCGCCCGTTCGACAGAATCGGACTTGCCGATGAAAAGAATTCTGCCGCATCCGCGACTGTGCTGTTCAGGGTTTCTAATATCTTCTCGCGGGGTCGTTCTCGTAAAGTCATCATCCATACTCCCTGAAAAAACACTTTTCCTCAGTGTAATTCAGGGGGAAATGCGGCGGATGTGCGGAATGGCATCTTTGATTGTGATATTTGTCGCAAAACAGGTTACAGAGCAGCGAAACGGAGAACTTCGGCTCGCCAACGTTCCGGCTGCTCGGCGTGGACGGTATGCCCGGCGTCGGGAACGACGACCAGCGAAGCGCGCGGGAGCAGCGCCTGCATCTCGCGGTTGATAACGGCGAACCTGGTATCCAGTTCACCCGCCATGAGCAGCGTTGGTACGCTCAATTCGCTCAGGCGCTCCCACAGCGACGGCTGTGCGCCCGTTCCCATTCCACGCAGGCTGTTGGCGAGTCCGGTGGGATTATTGTCCAGGCGCTGCGCGCGAAGCCGCTCACGCAGTTCGGGCGACTGGCTGGAAAACAGCGGGAGGTTCGTCCAGTAATCGGCAAAGGCGGCGATTCCGTCGCGCTCGATGCGCCGAGCGAGCGCTTCATCCTGCTCGATACGCGCCGCACGCTCGGCTTCGGTGCGCAGCCCCGGCGAGGCGCTTTCGAGGATGAGGCGGCTGATACGCTGCGGATAAGCCAGCGCTGTATACAGCGCCAGCCGCCCACCCATCGAATAGCCGAGCAGATTCACGCGCGGCAGGTCGAGCGCGTCGAACACGGCGCTCAGGTCTTCGGCGGCGCGCTCGACGCGACAGCGAGCGGGATCGGCGGGCGATTCGGTCTGCCCATGACCGAGCAGATCGATAGTGACGACTTGGTGCTGTTGAGCAAGCGCCTCGGCGTGCGCTGACCAGTTCGCGCCGCTGCCGCTGAAGCCGTGCAGCAGGATGAGCGGATCGTCTGCGCCGTGCAATTCGACGTGGTAGTGAACGCCGTTGATGAGCATACCTCGCCGTAGGGGCACGACATGTCGTGCCCCTACCCCTTCTCCATGAGTTCTTTGACTTTGCCTCGCTGGGCTTTGCCGGAAGCCGTTTGCGGCAGCGCGCTGGCGAATACGATAGTGCGCGGCTGCTTGTAGCCTGCCAGACGTTCGCGGGAATACGCGATCAGGTCGGCTACGCTGAGTGCCGCCCCTTCGCGCAGCACAACCATCGCCGTGACGCGCTGCCCCCATTCGGCATCCGGTACGCCGACGACGCAGGCATCTTCAACCGCCGGATGCTGGCGCAGCATGGCTTCGACTTCCGCCGGGTACACGTTCTCGCCGCCGCTGACAATCAGGTCGCTGCGGCGCTGGACGATCCACAGGTCGCCGTCGGCATCCAGATAGCCGATGTCGCCGGTGCGAAACGCCCCATTCGTCTCCGGCTGACCGAGATAACCCTTCATCACCGTAGCACCGCTGACGACGATCTCGCCGTAGATGCCCGGCAGTTGCTCATATCCTTCGTCATCGACGATGCGCACGGTCGTGTCCGCCAGCGGCTTGCCGACGCTGCCGGGCTTGGCGCGCACCTGCTCCGGCGTCGCCGTCGCCACCTGCGAGGTAGCTTCGGTCAAGCCGTAGGTGAGCGAGATGGGCAGATCGCGCTCAATACAGCGCCGCACCAGTTCAGGATTCGCTGCCGCACCGCCGAGCAAAATCAGACGCAGCGAAGGCGGCGGTACGAAACCGGCTTCCAGCATCCGATATAGCTGAGTCGGCACGAGGGAGACAATCGTCGCCTGCGAGTTGTGCAGCGCCCTAATGATGCCATCGGTGCCGGTCGATTCGGGCAGCACGATGGACGAGCCGTAGATGGCGGATCGGAAGATGATCGATAGCCCGCCGACGTGATAGAACTGCAGCGGGCACAGCCACCTATCATCGGGTGACGTGCCGAGCCGCTCAGCAGAAGCTAAGGAGCTGTGATAGAGATTGCCAAACGTGATCTGCGCGCCTTTCGGCTTCCCGGTTGTGCCGGATGTGAAAACGATGCTCTGTACGGCGTCGAGGTCGAGCGGAGCTGCCGCATACGCCGCCGGCTCAACCTGCGCCAGATCGTCGGCAGCGCGGATCACGCAGCCAGCCGCCGCCTGCTCAATCTGGCTGGCTTGCTCCGGCTCACTCAGGCGGGCGTTGAGCGGCACCAGCACCGCACCGAGTCGCGCCAGCGCGTGAATCAGGCAGACGTAGCCGAGATCATTCGGCAGCAGCGCCGCGACCCGATCCCCCGGCGCAACGCCAAGCACCGCAAACCGCCTGCACCAGTCATCAACCCGTGCATCGAGCTGGCGATACGTCCGAATTTGCCCGCCGATCATGAGCGCAGATGCATCCGGCGATTTTTCCGCTGCCGCCGCCAACCAATCCAGCATCAAAAATACCTTCTACCACAGAGAGCACAGAGGATGCAGAGAAATGCTTCTCTGTGTTCTTTGTGTCCTCTGTGGTTCACTCTCTTTTTATGGGTGGCGCGGGAACTTGCCGAATTCCGGCTTGCGCTTCTCGACAAAGGCGTCTCGCCCCTCTTTGCCCTCGTCGGTCATGTAGTAGAGCATGGTCGCGTCGCCCGCCAAGACCTGCAAGCCGGTCTGTCCGTCGAGGTCAGCGTTCAGCCCGGCTTTCAGGAAGCGGATGGCAATCGGGCTTTTTTCGAGGATTTCCTGCGCCCACTGCACGCCCTCCGCTTCGAGCTGCTCGACCGGGACGACGGTGTTGACTAGCCCCATGTCGAGCGCCTGCTGGGCGTTGTACTGGCGGCACAGATACCAGATTTCGCGTGCCTTCTTCTGCCCGACGATGCTGGCGAGATAGCTCGCGCCGTAGCCGCCGTCGAAGCTGCCGACTTTGGGACCCGTTTGCCCGAAAATAGCGTTGTCGGCGGCAATCGTCAGGTCGCAGATGACGTGCAGCACGTGCCCGCCGCCGATGGCGTACCCGGCGACCAGCGCGATCACCGGCTTGGGCATCGTGCGGATGATGCGCTGAAGCTCCAGCACGTTCAGGCGCGCCACGCCGTCGTCGCCGACGTAGCCGGCGTGCCCACGCACCTTCTGGTCGCCGCCCGCGCAGAAGGCATATTTGCCGTCTTTGGCGGGACCGTTGCCCGTGAGCAGCACCACGCCGACTTCGCTGTCCATCCACGCCAACTTGAAGGCGTCGATCATCTCGTCGATGGTCTTCGGGCGGAAGGCGTTGCGCACTTCCGGGCGGTTGAAGGCGATGCGCGCCATACCGTCGGCTTTGTGATAGGTGATGTCCTCGTACTGCTTGACCTGTTGCCAGTCTGTCATTTGTATCCTCTCGTTATCCCTCACCCCGTGCAAACCTCCGGTTTGCCTACCCCTCTCGTCCAACCTGCGGTTGGATTCGCAAGCGGAGAGAGGGGAAAGGCAGTATGCGAATCAGCCTTGTTTTGCGCTTAGCACCGTTTTCACAGCAGCGATCACCTCGCGGCGGCGCATCTCGTCGCGTTTGTAGTCGGTGCGGACTTCGATGATGCGCGGCTTCCCGCTGCCGATGCTCTCGCCGAGCAGACGGCGGAAGTCGGCGCGGTTGTCGGTGCTGACGAAATCCAGCCCGTACAGTTTCGCGGCGTGCTCGAACTGAAGATCGTGCGGCATGATGAACAGGTCGGTGAAGGCGGGTTCGTAACCGCTGATCGGCAGGCGGTTGAAGATGCCGCCGCCGTTGTTGTTCATCACCACAATCGTCACGTTGGTCAGATCGAGGTTCTTGACCGCGAACAAGCCGTTCATGTCGTGGTAAAAGGTGATGTCGCCGACCAGCAGCACCAGCGGATCGCCCGTCTGCGAATCGCTGCGAAGCTGCGACGCGATGCCGAGCGCCGTCGAAACGTTGCCGTCGATGCCGCTCGCGCCGCGATTGCCATAGATGTGGATATTCTTTGCCGACGGCTTGCCGAACTGATCGACGTGGCGAATGGGCAGGCTGTTGCCGACGAACAGGTGCACTTCGCTTGGCAGCGCTTCGATCAGGTCGTACACGAACGCGCCGTCGAAGTCGTCGCCGGAATTGAGGGCGGCGGCGGTCGCTTCCCAGGTGGCGGATTCGAGGGTACACCACTGCTTGAGCCATGTATCCTTGTCTGTAATACCCGCAAAATCTTGCTGTCCTGATTCCTGCTTATGCCGCCGCACTTCATACATTAGGAAATTGCAGAATTCTGACGGAGCGATTTGAATGTAGTCCGTTGTCAGATGCAAATCATCCGCCCAGACTCCGCTTTCGCTCACCTGTACGTAGTGCTTTGGCTGTGCCCGTTCCAGATACTCGTTCAGCCATTTTGAAGTCGGAGCCTGCCCGAATCGAATTACTACATCAGGCGATTCGGGTGCGACACCATTGAGAAAGGTTTCGTAACCACCAATTGCAATTAGCCTCTCATCTTCAGCTTCAAAGTCACCAAATCGCAAGCCAGATAAAGGATCGGCAAGAATAGGATAGCCGATTGTGTGGGCAAAATAAGCAAGCTCTAGTGGAAATGTCTCATCAGGATGATCAGGACCACAAACGATAATCCCGCGTCTAGGTACTGCAAAGAATATGCCATTCAAGTAACGTGCAAGATCATAGGGGATACCGTTGAATGGATTGCTCGACATAATCGTGAACGGGCGATCATCTTCGCACGGCGGGAAATCCGTCTTATCGCCCTCCACCACAATCGGTTCCAGAGGCTTGCGGAACGGCATGTTGAGATGCACGACACCCTTACGCAGCCCGTTCGCCGTCGCATAAGCGCGGGCGGCGGTCGTGCGCAGGTAGCGCAGCAGCAACGGGTCAGGGTCGGCTTCCGGCAGCGCCATATCCACCGACCACAGCGCATAATTCCCATACAACTTGACCTGATCAATCGTCTGGTTCGCGCCGCTGTCGCGCA
>JADLHH010000128.1 GCA_020848855.1 Anaerolineae bacterium
GTCGATGCCAACGCTGCGGGCGAGGTCGCGCACCGCCAGCTTGACGCGCATCAGCGTGTCGAAATCGACTTTGGCGCGCGGCTCGGCGCGTTTCCTGCCCATGTAGCCGAAGGGCACACAGGCGAACAGCAGGTCGGCGATCAGGTCGCCCAACTGGTCGATCTCGGCTTCGCCGAAGCCGCGCTGGGTGATCCAGGGCGTAGCGATGCGGATACCGGACGCGCGCAGCGCCGAAGGGTCGCCGGGGATGGTGTTGCGGTTGCAGACGATCCCGGCGAGGTCGAGGATGCGCGCCGCCTGGTCGCCGCTGAGCGGTGTGCCGTCTGCGCCGACGACGCTCTTGCAATCGACCAGCAGCATGTGCGAGTCGGTGCCGCCGTAGGGGATGCGCAGCCCACGCGCCGCCAGCTTCTTCGCCAGCCGGTCGGCGTTGATCACGGTCTGGCGCTGGAGTTCAGCAAACTGGTCGGTCGCCGCCAGCCGCAAAGCGACCGCCAGCGCCGCGATGGCGTGGACGTGCGGTCCGCCCTGTTCGCCGGGGAACACCCCACGGTCGACCTTGCTGGCAATATCGCTGCGGTGGGTGACGATGACCGCGCCGCGCGGACCCGCCAGCGTCTTGTGGGTCGTGAAGGTGATCACGTCGGCGATGCCAACCGGGTTCGGATACACGCCGCCGATGATCAGCCCGGCAACGTGGGAGACATCCGCCATCAGGTACGCGCCGACTTCGTGGGCGATCTCGGCGAATTTCTCCCAGTCGGGGGAGTAGGGATAGCTGGTGTACCCGGCGATGATCAGCTTCGGCTTGCATTCCAGCGCCAGCGCGCGGATGGCGTCGTAATCGAGGCGCTCGGTCTGCGGGTCGACGCCGTAGCTGACGGCGTGATACTGCTTGCCGCTGCGGGCGACCGGGCTGCCGTGCGTCAGGTGACCGCCCTGAAGCAAATCCAGCCCCATGAAGGTGTCGCCGACGTTCAGCAAGCCGGTAAACACGGCGCTGTTGGCGGGCGCGCCGGAGAGCGGCTGGACGTTGACGAACAGCCTGTCGGCGGGGTATTTTTCGGTCGCAACCAACTCGGCAGCCCGTCGGCGGGCAAGCGCCTCGACAATGTCGGCGTATTCAGTGCCTTTGTAGTAGCGCTTGTCGGCGTAGCGGCGGTATTCGGGCAGGCGGGCGTTGTAGTCGAGGATTTCCGCCTGCGTCATCGTTCGCGTTTCGTCGAGCGGGTAGCCTTCGGCGTAGATGTTATGGAACGGCGATGTGAGCGCCTCGCGCACGGCATACGGCACGGTGCTTTCGGACGGGATGAGGATCAGATAACGCTCCTGCCGTGCCGTCTCGTGACGAATCAATTCGGCAACGTCGGGATCCAGCTCGGCGAGGTCGCCTCGAAATAGAAAATCTCGGTTAGTCGGCATTCGTTTTCCCTACGGTTGGTCGGCGAAATCGACCCCTGATTTTAACGTATCGTCCGGCACAGGGCGAGAGGCGGTATAATCCACAGTACAGTGTACCGAGTGCTGAGAAAGTGTCTGTAGGGCTGAACGTCAACATGGCGCTGGCGTCGTCGGATGGTCAAACCATCCGGCTATTAACATCAAGCCTGCTTCAGCAGGCTTCGAGCAGCCGTCTTAAGACGGCTTGAGTTATCTAGCCAGAGGCTTAGAGCCTCTGGCGGAAGCAATCTCTGTGTATCGAGAAAAACGAGACATATTGAGGGAACATGCGGCGGGTTATCGTACTCCTCACCATGATAATGCTTTTTGCCACGATGGCGGCGCAGGCGCAGAACCGCGCGCTGCCACCCGCCGAGGTGACCGAGCATCGCATCACGACCGCGCGCGTCAACATCCATGCCTGCCCGCAGTTGGACTGCGACACCCTGACGACCTACGTCGGCGGCACGCCGCTGTTCATCCTGGGCACGGAAACCGGCGATGCCGTCGAAGGCGACGACCAGTGGTATCGCATCCGCGACACGCTCACCGGGCGGGAAGGCTACATCAGCCACCTGCTGACCGCCGATGCCCGGTTCGAGGACTGGCAGCTTCGCCCGGTGGTGCCGACGACCGTCAGCGACGCGATGCGCGAAGTGTACGCGCGCGGGATGACGCGCGGCAACGACCCCGCTGCCTTCTCGAAAACCGGCGACTGCCAGAACGTCGTGCCCTACTTCCTGTCGCCGTTCGCGGATGACGGCAACTACGATCTGGGCGCGTTCGGCGCGCTGCAGGAAACCATCGACCATTTCGCCGGGTCGTTCGACCGGGTGAGCGCCTCGGTCGATAACGGCTTCAACGTCGCGTCGGTGCTGTCGCCACTGTGGGCGAATAAGCGCGTCTGCGAGGGCGGGGAAACGCCGCTGCTGTGCGAGGAACGGCTGCACAATCCCAGCATCGCCATCATCAACATGGAGACGTGGTGGCAGCAGCGCCCGGCGTCGGAGTACGAAGCCTACCTGAGCCGGATCGTCGAATTCTGGCTGGATCAGGACGTGGTGCCGATTCTGGGCACGAAGGCGGACAACCTCGAAGGCGACAACGGCATCAACGAAGCAATCGTGCGCGTCGCCGACCAGTACCAGGTGCCGCTGTGGAATTTCTGGCTGGCGGTGCAGCAGATTCCCGGTCATGGGCTAACCGAGGATGGCTTCCACCTGACCTTCGCCCGCGATTTTTATGACGATCCGGTGCGGCTGGAACACGGCTGGCCTGTGCGCAACCTGACGGCGCTGGAAGCGCTCGACGCCGTGTGGCGCGCGCTGAACGAGAGCTAGCGAGAGAGTAGGGGCAGACCCGTGTGTCTGCCCCTACGAACAAGGGCGCACACACAGGTGCGCCCCTACAATATGCTTGGCGTCTTGGCGGTTTCGAATTTACTGATACCCGCACATCGTCCAGTTGCCGTCCACCTTCTGAGTTACGTAGGTGTTCAGGCTCAAATCCTGGCTGTTGGCTTCGCCGTTGTAGGTGAAGTTGATCGCGCCCGTGCAGGTGACGCTGGCGCTGTCGCCGCTGGTTGAAGCGGTCGTGCAGGTGACGTTGTCGAGCGTCACGCCGCCAATCGCCCCGACCGAGTCGAAGTCGGTGCGCGCGCCCGATTCATACGCCGGGCACACCAGCGATGTCAGCTTGTCCACCTCGTTGCTGACCATCGCCTTGAGATACGCTTCGACGGCATCGGCGGGGTCGGCGGTGGGTTGGGACGAACACGCCGCCAGCGCCATCGCCGCGAGGGATAAACACAAAAGCGACAGAAACAGTCGCTTTTGGATGGTTCGCTTGAACGGAATCACCGTCATGTTTAGGCTTCGGTGCTTTCCTGTGCCGATTTGGAATCGTCTTCTTCTGCGGCGCTGGCTTCTGCTTCGACATCCGCAGCCGCTTCGGGAGCTTCCGCGACCTCAACTTCAGCCTCTGGCGCTTCTGATTCCACAGCTTCGGGCGCTTCCGCGAGTTCGTCATCCGACACTGCCGCGTCGGGGGCTTCGACCAGTTCCGCTTCGGAAACCGCAGCTTCAGGAGCGCCCTCGGACGCGCCCTCACCGGCTTCCGTGCCCCAGCGCTGGGTGAAGCCGACGCGCCGCTTCTCTGGCTCCAAATGGCTGATGCGCAGGCTCAGGCGGTCGCCCTTCTTGACGTAGGAATACGGCTCCTTCAGCGAGCCATCGCCCATTTCGCTGAGGTGCAGCAAGCCTTCCAGCCCATCGTCGAGTGCCACGAACGCGCCGAAATCGACCACGTTGGTGACCGTGCCTTCGACCAACTGCCCCTCGTGATAGCGCTCGGCGGCGATTTCCCAGGGGTCTTCGAGCAGGCGCTTGCGGCTGAGCGCGATGCGGTTGGCGTCGCGGTCGAGGCTAAGCACGTATACATCAATTACCTCGCCGACGTGCAGCACGTCACGCGGATGATCGACGCGGTGCCATGCCAGTTCGCTGACGTGGATCAAGCCGTCCGCGCCGCCCAGGTTGACGAACGCGCCGAAGTCGCGCA
>JADLHH010000129.1 GCA_020848855.1 Anaerolineae bacterium
ACGGTCATCTACACTGAGTCACTTATTTTCACAGGGAATGGTTTCAGCTATTTTGCTGAATGATTATCCAGAATATCGTCATAAAATCATTGATCTTCTCCCTGAAGACTGGCGTTCAATTATTGACCCACTTGATCTGGACAAAAGCGCAATCACTTTCGTCTATGCCATTTCCTCAAACAAGGATGAACCTCTAAGTAAATCACTGCCATTCTTTAGCAAAGTCAGCTTAAGACAACACAAAAAAGAGATCGAACGCATGGGATTCAAGGTTACTTTGTGTAGAATTGCCTATAGTGATGGCTAAACACACTGGAGTCTCATGCCGCTCGATATCCGCGCTTTCATCTTCGACTTCGACGGTGTGATCGCCGACACGACCGAGCTTCACTACCGCTCGTGGCAGCGCCTCGCCGACGAGGAAGGCATTCCATTCGACCGACAGGATAATAAGGCGCTGCTCGGCACCACCCGGCGGGAAAGCCTGCACCGGCTGCTGAAAGGTCGCCCGATTGACGAGGCGACGGCGCAGGCGTGGATGACGCGCAAAAACGACTACTTCCTCGCCAGCCTGAAGGAATTCACCCCGGCGAGCGTGTTGCCGGGCATCGTCAATCTGCTGAGCGAGGCGCGCGCCGCCGGACTCAAAACGGCGATCGCTTCGGCGAGCCGGAACGTCCAACCCATTCTGGAACGGCTGGAAATCGCCGACCAGTTCGTTACGATTACCGACGCGCACAGCGTGGTCAACAACAAGCCCGCGCCGGACGTGTTCATCTGGACGGCGGGGCGGCTGAACGTATCGCCGCTGCAGGTAGTGATTTTCGAGGACAGCGAAGCGGGCGTCACGGCGGCGCTGAGGGGCGGCTTCTGGGTGGTCGGCATTGGCGACGCGGAAGTGAGCCGAGCGCACATCCGGCTGCCAAGTCTGGCGGGCACGCACGCCGCGCAGATCATCGCGGCGGTGGCGGACGCGGCGGGAAGGTAAAAGCACGAGGGCGCACAGCCGTGCGCCCCTACAAGCTGGACACTCGCTGTAGAGTCAGACCCTTGTCAAAGCCCGGCAGAAGCGCTATACTATCTGGTACGTGCGGGTGTAATTCAGTGGTAGAATGCTTCCTTGCCAAGGAAGATGTCGGGAGTTCGAATCTCCTCGCCCGCTCAGCAAAACGCCGGTCATGCGACTGGCGTTTTTTGTTTGGTCGATTGGGTCAGAGCAGGTCTAAGAAATCATTTGAGAATTCGGAATTCGGGCACGATATCTCGTGCCCCTACACCCTACACCTCGCCCGTCTCAGGCGGCGGCTTCATGCGCCCGGCTTTGTCGCCGCGAATCGCCTGCTCCCAGGGCTTCTTCGCCGTGCCGGTGTAGCCGATCTCGCGCAGACGTTCCAGCTCTAGCTGTTCGAGCCGCTCCGCCTGACGCTCGTAATCGCTCTCCGGGATGCGCCGGTCGATGCCACGCTCGTCGCGGTAGACGTAGCCGATGCCCCCGCACCAGCGACACTCGATCTCGCCGTCGTCGTCGTCATCCAGCCACCCATAGCCGTCGCAGGCAGCGCAGCGGACAATTTCCATCGAGTCTTCTCCACAACTCTATTTCACAGTGGTGAGTACTGGGTGCTGAGTGCTGAGGAAAAACAGTCGTTCTGACTCAGCACTCATAGATACCGATAAAGAAGGTGCCGTATTTCCGCACGAGCAAGGCTGATGTTGAGAGAAAATCCGGCATAGTCCATTTCGGTTATCTATCAGTACTCGGCGCTCAGCACTGTTTTTACCCGCCGGTGCTGCCTTCAGGAATGTTGAGCGGATAATACGGGTTCTGCGTCCACCAGTAGGGCCACGGCGCCTGCGGCGCGTTGAAATAGGCGTCAAGGATGCGCCGGGCAATAGGCGCGGACGTTTCCGAGCCTTCGCGCGAATATTCGGTCATGACGGCGATGGCGATCTCCGGGTTATCGGCGGGCGCGTAGGCGACGAACCAGGCAAACGGTTCGGGGCGCGCCGTCTGCGCCGTGCCGGTCTTGCCGCATACGCTGTAGGGCGCGACGCCCGTGCCTTCGGGCTGCGGCTGGTCGAACACGAACCACGCCGTGCCGAGCGGCTGCCCGGTCGACTGCCCGACGACATTCGAGCGCGTGACAGCGCACATACCTTCATGCACGATGTCGAGCGTCGCCTCGCTCAAGCCCATGTCGCTCATCGCTTCCGGCTGCGCCAGATACGTCGGCTGGCTGCCGGGCGCGCCAACTTCGCGCACCACGTAGGGTCGGTACAGCGTGCCGCCGTTGGCGACGCCCGCGACCATGCGCGCCATCTGGATCACCGTCACCTGGGTGTCCAACTGCCCGACCGCCGCCGAAATCGCCTCGTCCGCCGAGCGGAGCGTGGGCAGGCTACCGCGCGCTTCGACGACCGGCTGGTTGGCGTTGGTGAACCCGGTCAGGCTGCCCAACCCCATCTGCCGGGCGTAGTTCTCCAGCGTCGAGGGCGCACGCTTGAACAGCAGCGCGCCCATCTGGTAGAAGAACGGGTTGCACGACGCGGTGAGCGCCTGCGCCATGGAGACGAGTCCGGTGGCAAAGTGCGCGTCGCCTTCTTCGAGATAACGCCAGTCGAAGCGACGTTCGAAGCTGTCGTCGTAATCGCGCCCGTTCCATTCCATCTGGCAGTCGAAGGTGTCCCCCGGCTTGAAGACGCCCTCCTCGGCGGTCGCCGCCAGCGTGACGATCTTGAAGGTCGAGCCGGGGAAATACTGCTCCTGCGTCGCCCGGTTGGTGAAGGGGCTGCGGGTGTCATTGCGCAGCCCGGCGATATAGTCGCCCACCTGGAAGATGGACGTGTCGCTGTTGAAGATGCCGGGGTCGAAGGTCGGGTAGCTGGCGAGCGCCAGCACCGCGCCGGTGTTCACGTCGATGACGACCGCCGCGCCGCCGGGCGAATGTTCCGGCGATGCCCAGTTGCCCGCCGCCGCGTTGTAGGCGTCGGAGAGCGCCTGCGCCGTCGCCCACTGCAGGTTGAGGTCGAGCGTCAGCCGCACATCCTGCGACGGCTCGCCCGACGACCCCGCCAGCTCGCGGACGTACATGCCGCCCGGCTCGACGATGCGCAGCACGCGCTCGGATTTGCCCGCCAGCGCTGTTTCGTACTGCTTCTCGATGCCTTCCAGTCCAATCAGGTCACCCTGCCCGTAGCCGTTGTCGAGATAGGTCTGCAACTGCTCGGACGGGATACTGCCGACGTAGCCGAGCAGGTGGGTGGCGATGCCGTGCCCGATATAGCGGCGGGTCGTGCGCGTGTTGGTGCGAATCTGGCAGAGGTCGGTCAGTTCGCGCTCGCGGGCGGTGTAGATTTCGGGGTCGATATCGCCCAGCGGGACGATGGTTTCGGGATTGTAGCGATCCAGCAACTCGGTCAGGTCGGCACGGGTCTGGCGCAGCAGAACAGAGAGCAGGTCGATGCAGCGCCCTTCATCGGGCATCTCCAGACGCGCGGCGTACAGTTCGACCACGTCGCTGTCCTGCTCGACCATCAACTGATCGCTGCGGTCGTAGATATTGCCGCGCGGCGGGCGCTGCGAAGCGACCGTCAGGCGCGTGCCGGTGGCATAGCCGTTAATGATGTCCATCGTCGACCAGGCGACGCGCCAGCTACCGTCCGGCTCGCGGACGAGGCGCATCGTCCGCCCGTCGTCTTCGACTGCGCCGAAAATTGAGGACTGGATCGCCGCGTCATAGCTGACTGCCGCCGATGCGCCCTGCTCTTGAGTGCTGCGAATGGTATAGGTGACACCTCTGGTGCCGATCACCTTGTCCGCTTCGGTATAGAGCGCCTGAAACACCGAATAGGTGTACAAGCCCCGACTCTGGGTGCTCAACTGGTTGTACATGCCCTGATAATCGAGACCATTCCAGGCGTCGAGGAAGGCGCGCACCGTATCGCCGGGAGAGCGAGCGATCTGGATGATCGGCGCGCCGCCGTCGCTGCTGGTGGTGATCCCGCCGCAGGCGGTCAGCGCCAGCAAAACCAGACTGACGAGTACCCGTCGGAAGTCAATTCGGATTGAAGCTGTCACCGCATTTCGACCAATTACCGTTTGTTGGCGACTACTATAGCGGCGGCGCGAGTGGGAGTCCAGCGGCGTTTGTCCTACGCAGTAGGATTCGCCCAATGCTGGGCAAACGCATCAAACCGCAAAAGCGAATTGATGAACCGCCAAGCCGCCAAGA
>JADLHH010000130.1 GCA_020848855.1 Anaerolineae bacterium
CGCTCATTGCCGGTCAGGTGGATTATTCCGGCGTTACGGCGGATGCGCTGGCGCAGGTCGAAGGACAGCCGAACATCAACCTGCTGACGACCAAAGTGAACTACGTGCAGTTTCTGGCGCTGAACCTCGGCGACCCGGAAAACCCCGGCTCTGCCTATGATGAAGAGGGCAACCCGGTCGAACAGGCTGCGAACCCGCTGTTCAGTGACGTGCGCGTGCGGCAGGCGATTGCGATGGGCTGGGATAAGGACGCTGTGATTGAGATTAAGCCAGCAGGCACGAGCCGGATGGTCGGCAGCATTCCACCGTCGATCACGTGGGCGTATAACAACGACATCGAGCCTTATGCTTACGACCCGGACGCAGCGGGTGCGCTGCTCGACGAAGCGGGCTGGACGCTGAACGACGCGGGCGTGCGCGAAAAGGACGGCGTGCCGTTCGAGTTCGAACTGGGCTACATTGCCGGGAATAACAACTCGGATGAAATTGCCGTGCTGATTCAGGACCAACTGGGGCAGATTGGCATTACCGTCAACCTGCTTTCGATGGAAGCCGGCGCGATGATTTCGACCCGCGCTTACCCGCAAACGTTCGACGCGATCATCCTCGGCGCGTCGTGGGACACGCCGGAACCGCAGGTGCTGACCAACCTGTTCCTGAACAGCCACCAGGATATTGTGAACGCGGGCTTCAACTTCGCATCTTACGTGAACCCGGCGATGGACGACCTACTGGCGCAGGCAGGGTCGGTGGGCGATTGCAGCGCCGAGGCGCGCGCGCCGCTGTACCACGAAATTCAGCAGTTGATTCACGATGACGTGCCCTACGACTTCATCAGCGACGCAACCGCCTACCATGCGTTCTCCAGCCGCGTGCAGGGCGTAGAAGCGGGCAACTGGGGCTTGAACCCCATCGAGGAGTGGTTCATCGGAGAATAAGCCAGGCTAGCAAGTCGTTCACAGACGGCATCATCTCCGCATATAGCTTCTGTCTAAAAGCAGAGGGAGTGCGGAGATGATGTCGATTTTTAACCACAACGTGTACGAGAACATCCGCACCCGCGTTCTCGTGCTCCACGCAGGCAAAATGCTGCTGCTCAGCCCCTACGAACCGGGCGCGGGCTGGCGGCTCCCCGGTGGCGGGCTGGAACCGAACGAAACCCTCGCTGAATGTGGCGAGCGCGAACTGATCGAAGAAACGGGCATCGCCGTCACAGTGACGCGCGTCGCCTTCCTGCGCGAAATCGTCGTGCCAAAATATTGCGTCCTGCCCGAACCTGACAGCGCCGGAAAAGGCGTCGGCTATACGCTCGAAGTGTACCTGTATGCCGAGCCGCTGACTGACCAGCTTGAGCCGCGCCGCGAAAACGCCAACGAACCGATGCCGTACTGGGTGCTGCTGGAAGACGTGCCGACGCTCCCGCTGTGGCCGAAAGAACTGAAAACACTGGCGGCAGTCCTTGCGACGGGCAATCATCCGCAGGGTGCGCCATCGTTTGTCACCGCGCTCGAAAGCCCCGACGCGCCTGCGCCGGATGTGGTTTTCTGAGCCGCTTGCATTCCGCCGAAAGCGCGTTTATACTGGCTGAATAGCCTGTTAGGACTAGACAAGATCATGACCTGCAACGAACGCCGCCAGCACCATCATCACCCCGTCAATATTTGATTCTGGCAAACGTTCGAGAAGATGAGTGACTCAAGGCGCGGACGGTTGTCCGCGCTTTTTTTATGCCTCGCCACTGGCAATTGAAGGAGAAATGCGATGCCCAAACCGAAGATTCAGCCCCGCCTGCCCAAAGGAATGCGCGACTTTCTGCCGCAGGAGATGATCAAGCGCGAGTACGTGTTCAACATCGTGCGCGAGGTCTTCCACCTGTACGGCTTCGAGCCGCTGCAAACGCCCGTGCTCGAACTGCACGAAACGCTGATGGGCAAGTACGGCGAAGACGCCGAAAAGCTGATCTTCAACGCGCAGCACCCCGGCGGCAAGGAAGCGCTGGCGCTGCGCTACGACCTGACCGTGCCGCTGGCGCGCGTGGTGGCGCAATACCAGAACGAGATCGCCCTGCCCTTCAAACGCTACCAGTTGTCGCCGGTGTGGCGGGCGGAGCGCCCCCAGCGCGGGCGTTACCGCGAGTTTTACCAGTGCGACGCGGACATCGTCGGCGTCGCAGGTATGAACGCGGATGCGGAAATCGTCGGGCTGATCGTGACGGCGCTGACGCGGCTCGGCTTCCCGCAATTCGCGGTCAAGATCAACAACCGCAAGCTGCTGACGGCGATTGGCGAGTACGCGGGGCTGCAAGGCGAACCGCTGTTCAACCTGTACCGCAGCATCGACAAGTTCGACAAAGTGGGGGCGGACGGCGTGCGTGAGGAACTGGGCACGCGCGGTATTCCGGCGGAAGTGACTACGCGCATCATGGAACTGGTCACGGCGCGGCACCCCGGCTTGGAACAGCTCGACTTCCTCGAAAGCGCGCTGGGCAGCCTGCCGTCGGCTCAGGACGCGA
>JADLHH010000131.1 GCA_020848855.1 Anaerolineae bacterium
ATCCAGCCCGGTAACAGGCGGACAAACGAACTTTTCACCGCTTCTCTTCTTGTTCGGCTGGCTTCCGCCGCGCGGGCTTGCGCCGCTGCCGTGCGTTTGCGATAGGTCTTGGTCTGTACAGCCATCTCTATCCCGCAGACTAGTTTACACCGTGCGATATCTCACAGAGAGTACGAAACTTGTTACTTGCTCAACGGAATGACGCCTTTGAAAGCCCCAGTCCACTGCCGCAGCCGGAGATTCACATTATAGCACGTATGTTCTAGTTTTCAAGACACATATGTCTACTTTTTAGAACATGCCGCCAGCTTTTTGTTGCGGAAACTATTGGATGACCCGGTGAAATGCGGTAGGTTTTTGTGGGGGTGTTACGAAGCCTTAAGCAGCCGCAGCACGGCGGCTTCTTCGGGGTTCAGGTCGCCTTTGGCGGAATGCTTCAGCAGATACTGCGCCAGGTCGCCGCGCAGGTAACAGTCGATCACGGCGGGGTGAATGTAGTACTTGCGGCAGACGGCGGGCGTGTTTCCCAACTGGTTCGCCACCTGCTTGATCATCGCGGTGACGTTTTTGAGCGCCTGCGCTTCGTCGTCGCACGGATCGAAGTCTTCCAGCGCGAGCAGCGCCAGCGTTGTGCCGCCCCACGTGCGAAAATCCTTCGCCGTGAAGTCCGCCCCGCTGATCTGCCGGATGTAGTCGTTCACGTCCGACGACGTGATCGCGTGGTGGCTGCCATCGTCGTCGTAATACTGAAACAGGTGCTGCCCCGGCACGTCCTGCGAGCGCTTGATGATCTGCGCCAGCCGCCTGTCCTTCAGGTCGATGGCTTGTTCCTTGCCGCTCTTGCCCTGGAACTCGAAATGTACCGTCGAGCCGGCGATATCGACGTGTTTATCGTGCAGCGTCGTCAAGCCGTATGATCGGTTCTGCCGCTCATATTCGGCGTTGCCGACGCGAATGAACGTCGCGCCCATAATCTGCACGACCGCCGCCAGCACTTTTTCGCGCGGCAGCCCGGGACGGGCTAAATCCGCCTGAACACGCTGGCGGGTCGTCGGCAGCGCTTCGCCAAACGCGATCATCCGGTCGAATTTCGTCCGGTCGCGCGCGGCGCGCCAGCGCTCATGGTAACGGTACTGCTTGCGCCCTTTCGCGTCGTATCCGGTCGCCTGAATGTGCCCATCGGCGTCGGCGCAAATCCACACGTCCGTCCACGCCGGCGGTATCACCAGCGCCTTGATCCGTTCCAGCATCTCCCGGTCGCGGATGCGCTCGCCGTCCGCGTCCCGGTAAACGAATCCCCGCCCCGACCGCGACCGCGAGATGCCGGGTTCGTCGTCGTTAACGTAGCGCAGCGCGGCAGAACGCGCTGCCGCTTTCGGGGTAAGCGGTTTTCGTGTCTTCACCATGATCCGTCTCTCGATGATTGGACTTAATTCTATTCGTAATATCAAGAGCCGGCGTTAAAACGAGATGAGAGTCATCGCCCGGCGTCACTTATGCACGAAGCGCAGCACCACGAACAGCGCGCACAGCGCCATCGTCAGCGACACGACGAACAGCGCCTCGCAGCCCAATCGCTGCACGACCGTCCCGGCGATAAACGGCGCGGTCAGCGAGATCACCGCCGCCACCGTGTTGAACAGCCCGGCGTAGACCGGGCGCTGGTCGGCGTCGGCGTGGGTGACGACCCAGTTCTGATAGCTGAAGCCGAGGTTGCTCAGGGCAAGCCCGGACATCAGAAAGCCGAAGTACAGCGGCAGTGGTCCGACGCCCCCGGCGATCAACGCGCTGATCGGCAGCAGCGCCCCGCCCGCCAGCGCCAGCCGCATGAACAGCAGGTTGCTGCGCGCGCCCAGCCAGGCGTACACCAGCGCCCCGCCCACGCTGCCAATAGTCTGCATGACCAGCAGCGTCGGCACGGCGACGCTGCTCGCCTCGCCTAACTGCACGGTCACAAAGCCGATGTAGAACGGACTCGCCATCGCAAACAGCGTGGTCAGCATCCGGGCGATCAGCACCGAGCGAAACGGGACATCCGTCCGCAGCACCCGCCCCAGTTGTGGCAGAAATTCCCCCATCGACGGGATTTTCTCGACGCGCCTGCCGCCGGGCAGCTCGTGAATGAACAGCGTCGGAATGATCGACAGCGCGAACAGGACGCCGGCTGCCCCGAACAGCAGCGCGTAATTGTTGGGGAATTCCGGGCCGCCGCTGCCCAGAATCACGCCGATCACCGGCGCGACGCCGAGCATGATCACGCCCACGCTGGCGTTCATCCAGCCGAACATGCGGGCGCGCCAGCGCTCGTTCAGGCTCGTGCCGCTCAGGTCTGCCCAGGGCACGCCGACGATGCCGTCGCCGACTGCGGCGATGCCGTAGCAGATCAGGAATGCGAACAGGATCGCCCCGATCTGTTCTCTGCCGAGCAGCACCGTGATTCCGGCGAAGATCAGGATCACGAAGCGCACCGGGATGTTCGGTCCGACGAACCACCACTTCTTGCGTTCGAAACGGACGATGTATCGGGCGATGAACAACTGCGGCAGCGTCCAGCCCACGTCGAACAGGCTGCCGGACAGCCCGATCAGGATTTCCGAGTCGGTCAGGTGGCGCACGAAATCGGGGATGATCGTCGTCGAGCCGATGAGGTTCATCGCCAGCATGAACAGGATGCCATCGGTCAGGAAGAAAACGAAATTGCGGCGGTAGATGCGCTCGCGCTCCGTCTGCCCTATCGCCGGGGTTGCCTCAACCATGTTTTTCACCGCAGTGACGCTGTCGCGTCAGGATACGTCTTTCAGGCGCAGGTATTTCCTGTAGGGGCAGACCCGTGTGTCTGCCCAAATCTCGTCAAATCGTCCGCTAGGGCAGAATCGCCCATTGCTCTTCGGAGATGCCCGCCTGCATATTCTCCCAGCGCGCCAGCGTGAACAGGTAGTCCGACAGGCGGTTAAGGTACGGCAGCGCATGTTCGCCGACCGCCTCGTCTGCTTGCAGCGCCGCCACCAGCCGCTCGGCGCGGCGGCAGACGGTGCGGGCGATGTGCAGCGTCGCCCCGACCGGCGACCCGCCCGGCAGGATGAAGTAGGTCAGCGCCGGCAGTTCCGTCATCATCCGGTCAATCGACTCTTCCAGCCAGCGGATCGAATCGGCGTCCATGCGGACGACGTGCTGCGTTTTCGCGTCCATCGGCGTGGCGAGGTCGGCGCCGAGGTTGAACAACTGGTGCTGGATGCGCGCCAGCGCGGCGTCGCTCGGCGCGGACGGCTGGTGCGCGCGCGCCAGCCCCAGCACCGAGTTCAATTCATCGACCGTGCCGTAGCTTTCGACGCGCAGATGATGCTTGGGGACGCGCCCCCCCGAAAACAGGCTGGTCGTGCCGTGATCCCCCGTGCGGGTGTAAATTTTCATGGTTTTCACGCAATCCCATAGGCGGCAAAGTGCCCATTCCAGCATAATCGGCTATAATTCTAGGCGATTTAATGAAATTATTAAATCCACTGGGGGGATTTCATGGATGACTCAGCGGTCAGGGAAAACCGACAGATTCTGCGACGTGTTCAGGATCATCTGTTTCAGGCGCACATCGCCCTGGGAGTCACCCACGAGTCGGTTGGCTTTGTCGACGTGATTTACCATCATGCCAACAGCGTCCCCGACCTGAACTACGTCACGCCGCGCCGCAACACCGCCTGGGTTTCCGGCAAGTTCGTGCAGCAGGGGCTGGAACGCCTGCGTGCGCTCAGCCGCACGCCGCGCGTCCAGTATATCGAAGGGCTGTACCCGCCCCAGTTCGCCAAAACCGTCGGCGACCTCGGCTTGGAGCCGGAACGCCGGACGACCATCATGGCGTACACGCTCGACGACCCCAGCAGGAAGCTGCCGCGCACGTCGTCGCCCGCCGGAATCCGCGTCGAAACCCCCACCGACCAGCGCGGTGACAAGCTGTGGCGCAGCCTGTGGGGCGATTCCAGCTTCGACGTGCAGACGCTCGGCGTCGAGCCGCTGGAAGTGAGCGGCGGCGCGAACGAAGACGAATCGATTGATGTGCTGATGCGCCGCGACGACGCCCCGATTGGCATCGCCCGCGTGAGCATCCAGACGTCGAGCCTGAGCGCGCACATCGTCGCGCTGGCGCTGCTCCACACCGAACGCACCCAGCGCCTGACCAGGCTCCTGCTCACGTCGGCGATGCGCGCGGCAATCAAGCAGGGCAGTACCTTGATCTTCGCGCCCGGCGAAACCGAAGACGACCGCGCCCTCGCCCAGAAGCTCGGCTTCACCGAAGTGGGCGCGACGGTCAGCTACGCGGCGCGTTCCGAAAGCCGCGATGAGGGGCAGGGGAATGACGGCTTTCTGCAGCCTGTACTTGCCCGACGCCGCTGAAATCGCCAGACCCATCCGGGCGGCGCTGGCGGCGCTCGGCTACGAGTTCTTCGATCCGTTCGGGTTAATCCCCGGCAAAGCCTATCCGCAGGCGGTTCGCCTGTTCGTCGCCCCCGCGCGCGGCGGCTGGACGCGCGTCCTCGGCGCGCCCGACCCCGCGCTGCTGCCCTCCCTTTCGCAGACCGCGCCCTGCCTGCTGGTCGAACTCGACGGCGCGAACGCCCGCATCGAAGCCTACGCCGGCGGCGCGCCGGCATCGCCCGAAGCTGCCTTCGCTGCGTACCTGCGCTCACCGGATTGTCTGGATAAAGAACCGGTTGCGACCGCCACCCGCCCGGCGCTCGGCGGCGTGGCGCTCGACGCTCTGCCCGACGACGTGCGCGCGCTGGCGAAAACTGTCGATCTCAAACAGGCGGAATCGATGTTCGCCCGGCTGAGCGGCAGTCTGGCAGCGAAAACCGGCGGCGACTCCGGCGACCTGCTGCGCCAGCCCGAATGGGACAGCGCGGGCGGTCGCACAATCCGCGCGCTGCTCACCTGCCTGAGCATCCCCGGCTGGCAGACGCCGGATTTCGTCACGCTGCGCGACGCCTACGCCCTGCACAAACGCCGCCAGCGCAGCCCCAACGCTACCCTCTACCCCGGCGACGCCGAAGCGCTGGCAGCCGTCCCCGACGCGCTGGCGTACACGCCGATCTACGCAGGCAAAGCCAAATGACCGCTCACGACCGCGTCCGCTGGGACGCTGCCTACCGCGACCGGATCGCCGAAGGCGGCTACCCCGACCCCGACCCGCTGCTGTTCCAGTTCACGCCGCCGCTGCGGGCGGGCACAACCGCGACCGCGCTCGATGTCGCCGCCGGGCTGGGGCAGAATGGGCTGTGGCTGGCGGAACAGGGCTATACCGTCGACCTGATCGATGTCAGCCGGGTGGCGCTGCTGCACGCCCAAGCCGAAGCCACCCGCCGTAACCTGCGCAGCGCCAATTTCCTGCAGCGCGACCTCGACGGCGCGGCGTTCGAGCCGAATGCTTACGATCTCGTCTGCGTCTTTCGCTTCCTTCAGCGCGACCTGATCGCCCCGATCCGCGCTGCCGTCCGTCCGGGCGGGCGTGTGATCTACCAGACCTACAACACCCGCTATCAGGCGCTGCGACCGACCATGCACCCGGATTATCTGCTCGGCATCGGCGAGCTTTCCGGCTACTTCGGCGACTGGAAGCTGCTGTACAACAGCGAGCCGCAGCACATCTCGCAAATCGTCGCCGTCAAGCCGGAAAAACGCAGTGCTGAGTGCTGAGTGCCGAGTGCTGAGAAAGAGCAAAACTACGAAACTTTGTTTTGCTCTTTCTGTCGACTTGGCTTCCTAATCTTC
>JADLHH010000132.1 GCA_020848855.1 Anaerolineae bacterium
CACCGATGTCGACGACGCCGAAACAGCGGTGCGCGCTTACGTCGAAGGCACGCTGATCGACCACCCGGAACGGCTTCACTGAGCCGTGATACAACGCCCACGGAAGGCGATCCATTCTCCCCATACATGGGGATGCGTCTGGTTAGCGCGAGGTCGTCTGTAAGCTTACAGGTCAATTGCGGTGCGGGCTGTATAACCGAATGGCGGGTAGAGTGAGCCGTTCTGCGGACGCGACCTGATGTGTAGATTGCACAGGAGGAAATTAAAGCAATAGAACCCACCAAACTGCTGTGGGTTCTACTGCAAAACATCTTGGTATTCAAGACGGGGAGGACAGGATTCGAACCTGCGATACGGAGTTACCCCCGTATAACCGCTTAGCAGGCGGCCCCGATCGTCCACTCTGGCACCTCCCCAGAATTTATTGTGAAGCGGAGGGAGTGGGATTCGAACCCACGGTGCCCTGTGGGGCACGGTGGTTTTCAAGACCACTGCCATCAACCGCTCGGCCATCCCTCCAGACGGGTCAGCCCATTCTAACATAGCGAGCGAAACGTGGTCAATGCCGGAAATCGGTCTGCGGGCGGTGTATAATGTCCCTCAGGGATCGCGGGTATCGCGTTCAGACCACACCTATGGATTTTTTCAGCTTTCTTATGTTCGGCGGCGTAATCACCTACGTCGGGTTTACGATCTATCTCGCCAATCAGGAGACCATCGTCGCCAACCGCCAGGGGCTGCTGCGCTGGCTGCTCTACGGCTTGGCGCTGATGACGTTTCTCTACGGCACATTCATTTTGCAGGCGGCGTTAGTGCCGCTGCCTGCTGAAGTCGATTTTCCGCAGATCGATTCGACGGCGGGCGCGGTCTACTTCGTCCTGACGACCGCAGTCAGCCTGCTGAGTATTCAGATCATCAGTTCGCAGACGCTGCGCGAACGTATCCGGCGTCGGCTTCCGGCGAGCGCCGCCTACCAGCCTGATTCTCCCGTCCATACCACCGCGCTGGTGCTGATTCTGGCATTTATCTGTGTCGTGGTGGGCAATTTCGTTGTCGGGGGTGGGCTTGCCGGGCTGGCGGAGAGCATCCAGCTCAACGGAGTCAATCTGGGCGACATTCTGTTTCAGAACGTGCTGTGGGTGGCGGCGGCGGCGCTGGGCGTGGGGCTGCTCCTGCGCCGCGCGCCCGATGGGGCGCTCAAGCGGCTGGGGCTGCGCCTGCCGACCCGGCAGGATATAAGCTGGGGCGTTGGCATCGGTGTGCTGCTGTTCGGGGTGATCGTCATCGTCAGCATGGTGTGGACGAGCCTCGTCACGCCGGAGGAGCTTCAGCAGCAGACGGCGGCATCCGGGCAGTTGGCGCAGGCGTTCAACTCGCTGCCGAAGGCGCTGGCGCTCTCGGTGATGGTCGCCATTGGCGAGGAAGTGTTCTTTCGCGGCGCGATTCAGCCGGTGCTGGGCATCTGGGTGACGAGCGCTTTCTTCGTGCTGCTGCACACCCAGTATACGCTCACGCCCGCGACCGTGATGATCTTCATCACGTCGGTTGCCCTGGGCTGGCTGCGCGAGCGCCTGAGCACGAGCGCGTCGATCATCGCGCATTTCGTGTACAACTTCATCCAGCTTGCGCTGGCAGTTCTCGTCGGGTCGTCGCTGTGAAAGCGCTGATCGCCCCGGCATTCGCCCCCGTCGTCGCCCTGCTGGTCGCGCTTTCGGTCACCGGCTTCGTCCATGACGGCGCTGCCGAGGTCATCTTCCCGCAGGCAATCCGCTTCACGCTCGATATTGAGGTTCCGACGGCGGAAGTCGATTTGACTGAATTGACGCTCACCTGGGATGACCACGATCCGGTGGTGATCACGGTTGACGCGGTGCAGGCGGGGCGCGATACCGAAACGGGCGCGGTGCTGGAATACGTCTGGCGTATTCCGGTGGATGATCCGCCGCCGCTGTTCGCCGACATCGGCTATCGCTGGACGCTGACCGCAGCCGACGGCAGCACCGGCACGCTCGACGACACGCTCACCTTCCGCGATCCGCGTGTCGAATGGGTGCGGCTTGACGCCGGCGATTTTCACGTCGCCGCGCCGCGCGCGCAGTCGGTGCTGGTCGAGTCGCTGCGGCAGGTGGGCGGTTTGCTGGAACAGAATACCGGGCGTTCGCTGGCGGCAAATCTGCTGATCTATCCGTTCGACCCCGGCTGTACCCCCGGCGAGAACCCCGACGAGCGCATCGCCCGCGCGCCGAGTGGGTTCATCGTCACCTGCGACGCCGGGATCACCGACGCGGTGCTGGCGGGGTATCAACTGCTTCTGCTCGAATCAGGCGCCGCCGCCGAGTCGCTGGTCGTGGAGACGCTTGTCCGCGACGCCTACGCGCCGCTCTGGCGGGGTGGGGCGGTGCCGGACTGGTTTGCCGACGGGCTGGCGCAGTTCTATGCGCCCGCGCCGAAAAACGCGCTGCTGCCGGTCGTCCGGCAGGCATCCCGCGACCGCACGCTGCTGCCGCTGGATGACATGCAGACCGAACAGCCGGCGACTCTCTGGCACGCGCAGAGTCTTGGCATGATCCTGTATATTGCGGATAGAATTGGCTTTCAGGGGCTGTTCGATCTGGCGCGCGGCGCTGCCGACGATTTCGAAAGCGCTTATGCCGACGCGCTGGGGGAACCGCTGTCGGCGCTGCTCCCGGCGTGGCAGCAGTGGCTGTTCACGCGGGCAGCCGAGTCGGTTTACGGGATGACGCCGTACCAGCCGCCCACGCCGACGCCGACTTTCACACCCACCGCCAGCGGCACGCCGACCGCCACGCCGACGCCCACCGCCAGCGCGACCGCGACGCCAACCATCACGCCGACGCTGCGCGGCGTGCGCACCGTCACACCGCCGCCGACCCGCCGCCCGTCGGATACGCCGACTGCGCCCCCGCCGACGGTCACGCCGCGCCCGCCGGGCAGCCTGCCGACGGTGACGCCGCCGCCGACCGTGCTGGAAGTCGTAGTTTCGCAGCCTGGCGTGCAAGCTGGGGCGGGCGTGTTCCTGCTCCTGCTGTTGGGGCTGCTGCTGTTCCTGTATATTCGACTGGGTAACCGACGATGATCGACCTGTACCAACTTTCGCCCGATGAACTGGCAGACCTGCTTGCCGAATGGGGCGAGCCGCGTTTCCGCGCCCAGCAGGTTTGGTCGTGGCTGTACGAGAAGCTGGTCGATTCGTTCGAGTCGATGTCCAACCTGCCCAAAAGCCTGCGCGAGCGGCTGGTATCCGAGACGACCCTCGGCAGCCTGACCCTCGAAGCCGAAGAAGCCAGCCACGACGGGACGGTCAAGCGGCTGTATCGCCTGCACGACGGGCAGTTGATCGAGACGGTGCTGATGGAATACGACGACGAGCGCCGCACCGCCTGCATTTCAACCCAGGCTGGCTGCGCGATGGGCTGCGTCTTCTGCGCGACCGGGCAGATGGGCTTCGCCCGCCACCTGACCACCGCCGAGATTTTCGAGCAGGCGCTGTTTTTCGCCCGCGACCTCGCCGCGCGGGACGACCGCCTGAGCAACGTCGTGCTGATGGGTATGGGCGAGCCGTTCCATAACTACGATGCTTCGCTCGCCGCCATCCGCCGCCTGATGAGCGACCTCGGCATCGGCGCGCGGCACATCACCGTCAGCACCGTCGGGCTGGTGCCGATGATCCGCCGCTACGCCGATGAGGGCTTGCAGGTCAAGCTGGCGGTCAGCCTGCACGCCGCCACCGACGCCGAGCGCGAGGCGCTGCTGCCGGTCAACAAGCGTTACCCGCTCAGCGAATTGATCGACGCCTGCCGCTACTACGTCGAAAAATCCGGGCGGCGCATGTCGTTCGAATGGACGCTGATTCAGGGCGAGAACGACACGCCGGAGCAGGCGCACGCCCTCGGACGGCTGCTGAAGGGCGTTCACTGCCACGTCAACCTGATCCCGCTCAACCCGACCGGCGGCTATCACGGCGGACCGTCGGCGCAGGGGCGCAGCGACACGTTCATCGCCATCCTCGCCGAATACGGCATCCCGGCGACGCTGCGCGTGCGGCGCGGCATCGACATCAATGCGGGTTGTGGGCAGTTGAAGTCGGCGGTGCTCAAGCGGGAACGTAGAGCGGCGCAGCAGCCAACCTGAGTAGAATTGGGCTAGATCACCCGCCCTTGCATCTCGCCGGGAATCGCCAAGCCAAACCTGTCCAGCAGCGTCGGCGCGATGTCCATCAACTGATGCCCCTCGACGCGCCCCGCGCCTTTCTTCCCCGGCTCGTGCAGGATGAACATGCCGTTGACGGCGTGGTTCGCGTAGTCCGGTCCCGTGTCGTTGTCGAGCGTCCAGTGTCGCCCGAATCCGAGGCTGCCGACCGCCCGCCAGTGCAAATCCCCGAAATACACCAGCAGATCGGGCGCGATGTTGTTGACCTGCGTGTACACGTCCTGCGGCTTGTAGACGTGCGTGTTGAGCGGTTGCCCATTCGGGTCGGGGATCGCCTTCAGCGCCGACGCCAGCAGGTCGCGCATCACTTCGTACTGCTCCGGCGGGATCGTGCCCTGCGGTTCGCGCCCCCGCACGTTCAGGAAGACGCGCCCATAATAGCCGCCGCTCGCCCAGGCGCGCGTATTCGCCCAATCGATGTCGGCATCTTCGATGCGCGTCAGCCCGCCGCTGCTCGGCGGCGTCCTGAGCGACAGCCAGCCGTTCTGCCACAGCCACTCGTTGATGCAGATGCCGCCGTCCATCCGCGTTACGCCGTGGTCGCTGACGACCAGTATCGTCGTATCGCTCCCGGCGATCTCGATCAGCTCCGCCGCGAAGCCGTCCATCAGCCTGTAGGAGTCGCGGACGACGCTTTCATACGGGCTGCCCGGC
>JADLHH010000133.1 GCA_020848855.1 Anaerolineae bacterium
CTCGATCGTAGCGGACGACGGCAAGCCGATTCCCGCCTACTGGTCGCATCCTGATACGGGCGGCAGGTTTCCCGCCGTCGCCATCCTGCACGACTGGTGGGGAATCACGGCGGTCGAGCGGCGGCTGGCGCACCTGTTCGCGCAGTTGGGCTACTACGTCATCATCCCCGACCTGTTCGACGGCGCGCAGGCGAACACGCCGGAAGAAGCCGCGAAGCTGGTCGAGGCGCACAGCGCGCGGGCATACAGCCGCGTCGATACCGCGCTGTACGTGCTGGAAAACCACATCCGCACCGACGGGCACACGGCAGCGATTGGCTTGGGGATGGGCGGCACGCTGGCGTTCGAAGCGGCGCTCGTGCGCGCCGATCTCGAGGCGGCGGTCGCCTGTTACGGCTTCCCGCAGCGCTTTCTGGGCAGGTTCGGCAGCGCCCGAACGCCGATCCTCGCCCTGTATGGCAGCGACGAGCCGTTCGTCGCCCCAGACATGATCGATGCACTGCGCCGCGAACTGGCAGACTCGCCGCTCGGTCATGAGGTCGTGATCCTCGACGGCGCGCGCCGCGATTTCCTGAACGAGCATCTCGTCCCCGACGATACCCGGCAGCCCGGCTCTGTCGCCTGGGACAAAATGCTAACATTCCTCGAAAAGCACCGCATAGTGCCGGCGAACCGCCATGATGAACCGCGAGATTGAAGTCTGGCGGCTGGGGCGCGTCGCCTACGCCAGCGCCTGGGCGCTGCAGAACCGCCTCGCCGACGAGCGCGGGCGCGGCGGCGTTGACCGCCTGCTGCTGCTCGAACACCCGCACACCTATACGCTCGGCTCGTCCGGGCACGATGCGAATCTGCTCCTGCCCGAAGCCGCGCGCCGGCGGCTCGGCATCGACGTGTTCCGAACGGATCGCGGCGGCGACATCACCTATCACGGACCGGGGCAGTTGGTCGGCTACCCGATCATCCAGCTCGAGCGTGATGTGCTGCGCGCCGATTTCATCGGCTACGTGCGCCGGTTAGAACAGGTGATCATCGCCACAATCGCCGATTACAGCGTCACCGGCTACCCGATCAAGGGCTTGACCGGCGTGTGGGTCAACACACCGGGCGGCGCAGCCAAGATCGCCGCGATCGGCGTCCGCATCAACGTGCGCGCCGTGACCAAACACGGCTTCGCGCTCAACCTGAACACCGACCTGCGCTTCTTTGGCGGTATTATCCCGTGCGGCATCCGCGACAAGGGCGTGACCAGTCTGGCGGCGCTGCTCGGCGCGCCGGTAGACGAGCGGGCGGTAACCGACCGACTGCTCGCTAATTTCGGTACGATATTCGGCTACGCCGTGCGCGAAGCTGCCGGCGCCGCTATCGCCCACCGGCAGGCATGATGAGAGAGGTTGACAGATGGCAGAAAGACGCAAACGGAAACGATCCGCGCTGATGCCGATCTTCGGCTTGCTGATCGCGATCCTGCTCGGCGCAGCCGCCTGGCTGGTCGCGCCGGACATGATTCACTGGCTGGCAGTCACCCTGCCCAACTTCGCCGGAAACGAGCTGCCTTTCCTGACCATGCGCCTGCTCTTCACCGGGATGATCGCCCTGCTGGGGCTGATCGCCGTTGGGCTGCTGGCTGCCCTGCTCGCGCCGAGAGACCCGCGTGAGAAACCGTCGAGCGCCGCCCAGCTTGAGCGCGACCGCGAAGCCCTGCGCCGCCGCCAGCGCACCGACCGCGCGATGGCGCGCAAAGGCAAAGGACAGGACGAACTGTAGCATCGGCGGACTGCAGGTAACGTCGACCGGATTTACGCCCGCGTCTCCAATCCGTTCGCCATCTGCCAGACTCAGCCGACGACGAGACTCATCTCATCCCCATCTTGATGTGATATCTTTCAGGAAGGATTACAAAGATTGGAGGCGAATATGGTCATCCCGCGTGATATTGACAATCCGCGCGCCGACCGCGAAGACGACCTGGATGTGCCGGAAGAATGGCTGGAAGTCGCCGAGGACGAGCAGATCGCCGAGGGCGACATCAGCGTGTCGGAGACGGTAGACGGTCACGACCCGACGCCCGATCTGGACGACGAATACGATACCGCTCTCAACCCAACCATGCACGAAGACGACCTCGAATAAGCGCTGATACAGGGGCGATCCGGTGGATCGCCCCTCACACCCATCTTATTCACCCCGCTCGCCGGTCAGCACGTCCCACTGCACCGTGTGCCCTTTGAAATCGGTCGTCTCGACCAACGTATCGCTCACGAAGCGCACCTGCAGCGTATTCGGATCGATGCGGTGGCGGTGGATCGGGTCGCGCTGCTGCACGTCCTCGGCGAGATCGGTCAGATCCCACACCCGCATCGTCCCAATTCGCGCCAGCACCAGATAGCGCCCGTCCGGGCTGAGCGCCACCTGCGTCGGCAGCACCGCTGACTGCGCATTGGCGTCGACGCTGACGTGTTCCATCGTGTCCCGATCCCACACCGTGATCGCCTTGTCGAAGTGGACATACGAGTCGTTCTCCGAGGTGAAGACCAGCACATGCCGCCCGTCCGGCGTGATGTTGAAGCGCAGCGGTCCGCCCAGGCAGGCATTGTCGAAGGCGGCGACCTGCTGTGCGCTCGTCTGATCGTAAGCGATCACTACGTTACCCTCGACGAAATTCGGCACCACCAGCACCTGATTACGCGCGTTGTCCCATTCCACCTGCCAGCCAGAGAAGAAGCGGTACAGGCGCATGTGACAGACTTCGCCGTCGTAATCCAGCAGCATCGGCGTCCCCTGCGTGTAGTTCCACAGGTACGAACCGCCGCGCGTCTCCAGAATCAGGTTGGGGCGCGCGGGATTCCAGTACGGCGTATGCTTGGGCGTTACGCTCGAAAACGTGGCAACCCGCCCGCCGTTGACCACGTCCCACAGGATGGCATCGCCGTTCGCCGTGCCGTACAGCGTGCGGCAGTCGGGCGACCAGTCGAGATTGGCTAAGTCGGTGGTGCTGAACGACTCCTCTAATACCTGCGCGATCTCGCCGCTGGTCATGCTGATCAGCAGCAGGCGCGCGTTGCGGTACTCGTAGCGGATGACGACGCCGTCCGGGCGGTAGATGCTGCTGCCGGCGGCGTGGTTGCAGCTACCAAGAAAGTCCGCCTGAGCCAGATCAAGCTGCGGCGAACGGACGAAAAATGACAGAGCGACGATCAGGGTGAACAGGATAGGGCGCATGGTGGCATCCTTGAATAATCGATATGCCTCGATTCTCGGATGCAACCCGAAATCCAGCCGGACGCGCAGCACACGCGCACCAACCGCACACTCCACGCGCCGTCGCTGTTTCGAATACGCCTGCCTGATGCCAAACCACCGCCCATGCCGTCAGGATCGCGTCGCGTAGCCGTCAGGATAAATGGAAAGCCGCACGACATTCGTCGTTCGACCGCAGTTTAAGATGCACCCCCTTCAGAAAAACGAGACTATAATGGAAATAGTATTGAGCTTTTTTTCACAAAGGGGGCGATCATGTCCCATTCGCATCGTTTACCGTCTCGCATTTTTTCCTCACTCGTGGTCGGCGTACTACTGCTTCTGGTGGTCGGTACGGTCGTGCTGGCGCAACAATCGGACGGGCGCATTAACCAGACCGCGCACTTCGGCGGTGATGCACTCTACTGCGTCAACAAAAACTACGTCCCAACGGTTCAGTATCCGATTTCTGAAGGCGGGTTCCGTCTGCTCGATATGCACGGGCAGGAGTTATGGTTTGTCCCGGCAGCAGACGTAGCAAAGGCACTCACCACTGCCGTTCCCGGCGGCGCACCGGTACTCGTCGCCATCGGTCACGGCACCTACGGACCAACGTCGATCCATACCTATGAAGTCGGCACGGACGACGTGTATTTCATCTTCAATGGGTATGACGAGCACGGCAAGTCCAACAGCCTCACGTTCAAATTCTGCATCCCGGTGGGTGACAGCAGGTCTTCACAATCCCCCCCGCCGGCGGCAACAACCGACGAGCCTGACTCCTGCTATAACCCCGACACCGAGGAGACCATCTCGTGTGCTGAATGTGAATTCGGGTATCACTTCTACGGAGAAGAGTGGCAGTGTTACCGCTA
>JADLHH010000134.1 GCA_020848855.1 Anaerolineae bacterium
ATCGACTGCTCCTGCCAGATCGGCGCGGGTGAAGTTGTTCAGCCGCGTCCACAAGCCGACGAACGGCGCGCTGGCAAGCTGCGCCTGCATCCCCACCAGCCGCTCGACAGCGGCAGGCACGGGCAGGGTTTCGCGCGCCAGCAGCATCTGCCGGGCGAGCAGCGCGCGGTTCAGTTCACGTAACGTCAGGGTACGTTCGGTCATGGGCTGTCACCTCCAAACCGAACAATTGTACAACCTGAAGGCGGTGGTTAGCCAACCTGCATCTCGTCCAGCCGCCGCAGCAAATAGGCGCGCTCGGCACGGTTGCCGCACAGTTCCAGCGCGCGCTGGTAGGCGTCGGCGGCGGCTTCGCGCTGGTTCGTCCGGCGCAGCAGGTCAGCGCGGGCGGCGTGGTAAGGGTAGTAATCGTCCACGTCATCACCGAGCCTGAGCAGCAGCGCCAGCCCCTGCGCCGCGCCCCACGCCATCGCCACTGCCACCGCTCGGTTGACTTCAACCACCGGCGACGGCGTCATCACCGCCAGCGTATCATACAGCGCCGCGATCTGATGCCAGTCGGTGTCGTCGGGCGTCGCGGCTTCGGCGTGCAGGGCGCTGATCGCCGCCTGCACCTGATACGGACCCGGCGCGCGCAGCGCCAGCGCTTCGTCCAGCACGGCGATACCCTCGCGGATTTTCGCGCGATCCCACGCCGAGCGATCCTGCTCGTCCAGCAGGATCAGGTCGTCCGCCGCGTTCTGGCGCGCCGCGCGCCGCGAATCGTGCAGCAGCATCAACGCCAGCAGCCCGCGCGCCTCGGCATTGTCTACCATCAGCGCCACCAGCACGCGGCACAGCCGGATCGCCTCGGCGCACAAATCGCCGCGCGTGAGCGCAGCGCCGCTGGTCGTCACGTAGCCTTCGTTGAAAATCAGGTAGATAACCGCCAGCAGCGCGTCGAGCCGCGTCGGCAGCAGGTCAGCGGGCGGCACGCGGTACGGGATGCCGGCGTCGCGGATTTTGCGCCGCGCCCGCGCCAGCCGCTGCGCCATCGTCGGCTCCGGGACGAGGAACGCCCGCGCTACTTCCGGCGTCGAAAGCCCGCCGAGCGTGTGCAGCGTCAGCGCGACCTGGGCTTCCAGCGCCAGCGCCGGGTGACAGCAGGTGAACATCAGCTTGAGCCGGTCATCGGGGATTGGGTTGTCGTCCATATCGGGTTCATCCTCGCTGACGAGCGAGTCGAGGAGCGGCGCTTTGCGCTCCACGTTGGATGCGCGGCGCAGGCGGTCGATGGCGCGGCGTTTGGCGACAGTCAGCAGCCACGCGCCGGGGCTGCGCGGAACGCCGTCGATCTCCCAGCGTTCCAGCGCCGCCACCAGCGCGTCCTGGAGCGCGTCTTCCGCCAGCGTGAAATCGCCCAACTGGCTGATCAGCGCGGCGAGGACGCGCCCATGTTCCGCGCGGAAAGCCTGTTCAATCTGCGCCGCGACCGTCATTCAGCCTGCTCCATAAACTGCCGTGCATTAGCGCGCGAATCTCAGGTGAGGCGGCGGCGCAGGAAACGGGATCGGTCTTCAACGCACCGCTTTCTTCACCAGCGCGCCGATCCGTTCCTCTTCGGCGGGCGTGAGCGCCGTCAGCGCGAACGCGGTCGCCCACATGTCGCCATCGTCGAGCATCGCCGTGTCATTGAAACCCAACGTCGCGTAGCGCGTGCCGAACTTCTGCGCGGGCTGGAAGAAGCAGACGATCTTGCCGTCCTGGTTGGCATACGCGGGCATCCCGTACCAGGTTTTGGGCGTGAGTTCCGGCGCGCTGGCGGTGATGATCTCGTGAATCCGCGTCGCCATACCGCGATCCGGCTCCGACATATCGGCGATTTTCTCAAGCAAGTCCTTTTCGCCATCCGCCCTTGCCTGCTCCGCGCGCGCACTGCGCCGGGCTTCCACCTTCAGCTCTTTGGCGCGCTCTTTCATCGCGGCGCGTTCCTCGGCGGTAAATCCATCGGACTTTGCAGTTCGCTCTGCGTTTTTCATGGAATCTACTCCTGTGACTTCAAGTTACCGATGAAGTTCGACGCGCTACGCCTCCGACGACCAGAGCGGGCGCACCTCGACCGAGCCGTACCAGGCGTGCGGAATTTTGGCTGCCCAGCCCAGCGCTTCGTCAAGGTCTTTGCAGTTGAGCAGGAAGTAGCCGCCGAACTGCTCGTGGGTTTCGGCGAAGGGACCGTCGGTGGTCAGCGTCTTGCCGTCGCGCACGCGCACCGTGGTTGCCGTGGCGATTGGCGCAAGCCCATTGTTGTCCACCAGCACGCCGGCGGCTTTCATTTCGCCCATCAGGGCAAACCACTTCTCCGGACCGATCTGCTCATATTGTTCGGGCGTGAAGTTCGCCGTGGCTGCCTCGCTGGCGTATAACAGCAGCATATATTTCATGAGTTCGCTCTCCTGTCGTATAGACTGTCGGCTGTTGATGACCATCTATACAAACGTCGAACGGGAATCGCTCAAAATGACAGGTCGTCGTCGGCTCTCATCAATTACTCATAATTCAAGGCTTGGCGCTACAAACTGCTTTCCGCCGCGCCGAAATACACATCCACCGACCTGATCTTGCCGTCCGCGAACTGGTAATACTCGACATTGTGGAAGCGCTTACCGTCCTTGAGTTGTGCCACGTAGCGCGCAAATGCCGCGTCACCCTTGACGAATACCTGCTCGACGGCGTGGCTTTTAAACTGCACGCTGTTGGGGAAGCAGCGCTCGAAATACGCCGCCTTATCGATGTGGTCGTCATTTGGGCTGGTGAAGGTAAAGTCGTCGCTCAGCAGCGCTTCCAGCGCCTGCCGATCCTGACCGAAGAACGCCGCGAACATCTTCCGCACCATTCCGTCAATCGTCTTCTCATCCATCCTCACACACTCCGCTACTCTATATCCCTGCTTTTACTCAGCACTTTTCACATCACTTCCGCCGGGTCAACATCCACGTACCAGCCTTTGGGAATAGCGATCCCGTCCAGCGCCGGCGTCGGGTCGGGACCGCGCAGCAGCACCTGCCAGCGAAACACGTTGTTCTCGCGCGTGAAGAAGCACGGCGCGGGACCGATCAGTTCCGTGCCGGTCATGTTGAGCTGTTCGAGACGGCGGCGCAGCAGCCCGGCGGCGCGCTCGGCTTCCTGCTGGGCTTTCGCCTCGCTGGGGAAACGGAACAGGATACGCACCAGCCGCCGGAACGGTGGGTAGCCGATCTCGCGGCGGTAGGCGATCTCGCGGTCGTAGAAGGCGGCGTAATCGTGGCGGGCGGCGGTCGCAATCGCGTAGTGATCCGGCTGGTAGGTTTGCAGCACCACTCGTCCGCCGAGCAAGCCGCGCCCGGCGCGCCCGGCGACCTGCGTCAGCACCTGAAACGTCCGCTCCCCGGCGCGGAAATCCGGCAGGGCAATGCCGATATCGGCGCTGACCACGCCGACCAGCGTCACCAGCGGCAGATCGAGTCCTTTGGCGACCATCTGTGTGCCGACCATCACGTCGGCGCGGCGGTCGATGAAGCGCTGCAAAATCGCCTCGTGCGCCTCGGCATTATCGGCGGTGTCGCTGTCCCAGCGCACGACCCGCGCCTGCGGAAACATCTCGTTGAGCGTCTGCTCGACCTGCTGCGTGCCCGCACCGAAGAACTTGATGCGCTTCGAGCCGCACTGCGGGCACACGGTCGGCTCTGGCTGCTGGAAGCCGCAGTGATGGCAGCGCAGCGCCGAGCCGGTGCGATGGTGCGTCAGCGGCATGTCGCAGCGGGGACAGCGCGCGACGTAGCCGCAGTCCCGGCAGAACACGAACGTCGACTGCCCGCGCCGGTTCAGGAACAGGATCGCCTGCTCCTCACGGCTGAGCACATCTTCCAGGTTGCGCTGGAGCGCCCGGCTGAAGATGCTGGTGTTGCCGCTCTTGAGTTCCGTGCGCATGTCGACGATCTGCACCGGCGGCAGGTCGATCATCACGGCATCGGCGCTGGCGGTGTCCGCGCCGGGGCTGGGGCGGTAGCGCGGCATCACGCCCGCCCGCTCCGCCTGCTCGAAGATGTGCGCCCGGTGACCCATGATGCGCCGAGGCAGCTCCAGCTTCTCGACTTCGCCGCGCCCCACGCGGTAAGTCGTCTCCACGTCCGGCGTGGCGCTGCCGAGGATCACCACGCCGTCGTTCTGGCGCATCATCGCCTCAGCAAGATCGCGGGCGTGGTAATACGGCGGCAATATCGGCGGCGACTGCTTGTAACTGGCGTCGTGTTCCTCATCCAGCACGATCAAGCCCACGTCGGGCAGCGGCGTGAACAGCGCCGACCGCGCCCCGACGACCACCCGCACCAGCCCGTCGCGGGCGCGTCGCCAGGTGTCGTAGCGCTCGCCCTCGCCCAACCCGCTGTGGACGACCGCCGTCTGCCCCGGAAAGCGGGCGGCGACGCGCCGCACCGTCTGCGGCGTCAGGGCGATTTCCGGCACGAGCAGGATCGCCGTGCGACCGAGCGCCAGCGTCCGCTCGATGGCGCGCAGATACAGTTCAGTTTTGCCGCTGCCGGTCACGCCGTGCAGGAGAAAAACTGATCCTCGTGTCGCCGGATCAGGCAGAACCGGCGCTTCCGGCTCCCTACCAAAGGACTTCCGCGCGAACGTCTCGACTGGCAGCGGCGGCAGGTCGTCGCCCAGTTCCGCCTGCTCGCTGGCGGCGTCGGCGATCTGCCTGATCACGTCCTGCAAATCGTCGGCAATTTCGTAATCGCTGAAGCGCAGCACCCGCAAGCCGAGGCTTTCGAGGTAATCCTGCCGAACCATCTCCTCGGCTGGGGTATACTGTCCCGCCTTGCCGTCGACCTCGATCACCAGCCGCGCTTCCCGGCAGTAGAAATCGACCACGAAGCGCTCGATGGGCTGCTGCCGCCGGAATTGGAAGCCGTCGAAGCGGCGGTTACGAATCGTGTCCCACAGCGCGTTCTCGGCAGGCGAGGGATCGACCCGTTTCTGCTGGGCAAGCTGGTCGAGCGCATCGAACATCTCCGCCTGGGCGCTCGCCCGCGCCTTGATCTGCTGTCGCTCGCCCGCCTGCGTGATCGCCTTGTTGACCCGCTCCCACGCCGCGCTCTGCGCCGGGGTCAGCATTGGCGGCGCGGCGGCGACGAACGTGCGCTCCGCCAGCGAATCGCGCCAGCGCTGCTCCTCGCCCAATAGAATCAACTCGGCTTCTTCCAGCCGCTTCAAATCCGCCAGCGAGGCATCCGCCTGGGCGTAAATCCAGCTTACATCCATCGCGTCGCCTGCCCGCGCCAGAATGTTGAGGATGCGCATCGGCTTGTCGAGCTTGCGCAGGTCGCTGAGGATCGGCGGCACGTCGTCGGGCGAAATGGTCAGGCGCAGCGTCTCGTCGCTTGCCTGCTCGATCCAACCCGATTCGACCAGCCGGCTGACGTGGTTCTTGCTCGCGCCGGAAGCCTTGAGCGCCTCTTTCAGGTCGATGCCCGGCGTCGCGGCGACCGTCTCCAGCAAGTCCGCCGTGCGCGACGGGCGTTCGAGCGAGCGGACGGCTGCCGGTATCTCGTTGGGGTGGATCGCCAGCGCCGCCGTGCGGATCAGGCGCGGGCGCACGCGCGGCTGCGACAGCACCGATTCGGTCGAGACGACTTCGTACTTTTCCAGCCCCTCGACCGCCGCCCGCCAGTTCTTGCCCGGCAGCGCCAGGTTCAACTGATTCCCGCGCAGCGCCCCGCGCCGCTTGAGCAGCGCCACGATTTCTTCTTCGAGCGGGTCGACCACCAGTTCCGGCGGGTATTGCTCGCGCAGCGAGACGACCAGGTCGCGGTGCCCGGTCAAACCCGGCGGCAGCCACATCCACACACACAAGCCAATCGGCGCGCGGTACACTTCGCTCATCCAGCGCGCCAGCGTGATCTGCCCCTCGGTCACCACCGGGCGCGGATCGAGCCGGGCGATCACGGGTTTGGTACGTTCGACTTCCGGTTGATCATGTATAGACAGGACGATAGCGTGATCCATCGCCGTGCGGAAATTGACCTGCACCAGATGCCCCGGCTGGAGGAACGCTTCCAACTCCGGCGGGATGTGGTAATCGAAGGTCGCGGCGACCGGGGTGTTGACGGCTACATTCGCGTATAGCATCGCTCTATTTTAGCACAAACGTACCATTATTAGTACCGGGTGCTGAGTGCTGAGTGCCGAGGAAAAATTTGCTTGATAGTTGCTCAACAGCCGCCAGAATAGTCCTGACTCAGCACCCAGCACTCAGCACTAAATGGGAGAGTTTATGCAGCGAATCGTCGTCATTGGTGTGACCGGATCGGGCAAATCGACGTTTGGGGCGCAGCTTGCCGAATGCCTCGGCATACCGTTTATCGAGCCGGACGCACTGAGCTGGGAAGCGGGCTGGCAGCAGGTCTCGGACGAGGTGTTTCGCGGGCGCGTCGACCAAGCTACCCGCGCCGAGCGCTGGGTGTTCGGCGGCAACTACAGCAAAGCCCGCGACCTCGTCTGGACGCGCGCCGACACGCTCGTCTGGCTCGACTATCCGCTGTGGCTGGCGATGTGGCGGCTGCTGCGGCGCACTATCCGGCGCATCATCACCGGGGAGAATCTGTGGGGCACGGGCAACCGCGAGACCTGGCGCAAACAGTTCTTCAGCCGCGAGTCGCTGTTCTGGTGGGGATTACGCCAGCACCAGCGCTACCGCCGCTCGATTCCACCCGCTCTGGAACACCCAGAGCATACTCATCTGCGCGTGTTCCGGTTCCAATCGCCTCGGCAGGCGGATCAATGGCTTGCAGGGCTACGCACAAGCAGCACGTAGGGGCACGACATGTCGTGCCCAATTTCAGGAGCCAGTTGTCTCAGAGGATAACCCCCTCACGGCACGGGCTGCGCCGCCGGAATCGGTTCCGGTTCTGGCGCAGACTCGTGATCCGGCAGCAGGTCTTCGGCGTTGCGCACCAGCGGCACGGCATAGCCCGCCAGCCCGATCAACGCCCCAAGCAGCCCGGTAATCACGAACATCAGCGCCATGCCCGCGCCCGCGCCCGTGCCGACCAACCCGCCGAAGATTGGCGCGAGCGAACCGCCCGCCTGCATCGCCGGCTCGAATAGCTGGTCGGCGAGCGGACCGGCGACCAGCATCGATACCGGACCGGTCACCTGCGCGATCATCCGCCGCGCCGAAAACACCCGCCCCTGTAATTCCGGCGCGACTTTCGCCTGCCAGATCGCCTGATTCGAGCCGTTGAGAATCGGCAGGAACAGGGCGCGAATGAACCACGCCGCCGCCCAGATGACAATCACCTGCCCCGCGCCCATGAATACCTCGCCGAACAGGCTGACGCAGATCATCCCCAGCAGCACGCCGTGAATCCGGCGTCTGGGACCGCCCCACACGCTGAGCATCAGCCCGCCGATGATCCCGCCGACCGCGCCGACCGACTGCACTGTCGCCAGCGCCGTCTCGTTGTTCCCGGTGCGCGCCAGGATCATTGGCGCTGCCAGCACCACGCAGAACGAGCCGGTCAGGTTGATGAAGAAGAAGGTGAGCTGCAAGCCCAGCAGGCTCGGTCGGCGCAGGATATAACGAAAGCCGAAGATACTGTCTTTCCACAGGCTAGCTTTGGCTGCGCCTTCGGATGTCGTCACCTGTGGCTGCGGCACATGGACAAATGCCAGCGCGCCGACCGCGAACACAAACGTCACGATGTCGATGATCATGATGCCGCCAACGCCGACCGCGACCAGCAGCACCGACGCCAAAATCGGCGCGAACACGCTCGCCGCCGAGTCCGCCAGCCCCATCAACCCGTTGGCGCGGGCATACTGCTTCTTCGGCAGCATGAGCGTGATGGCGGCGGAAAAGGCGGGCCACTGGAAGGCGTTGGCAACGCCCCAGATCGCCGACGTGATGTAAAGATGCCAGACTTCAAGCTGCCCGCTGGCGTACAGGATCAGGATTACGATGGTGGCGACCCCGCCGCCCAGATCGCTGATCATCATCACCAGCTTGCGGTTCCAGCGGTCGACCAGCGCCCCGGCAATCGGGCTGAACAGCAGCGCCGGACCGAAACCGAAGAACGCCACCAGCGCCAGCGCCGTCGCCGAACCGGTGCGCTCATACGCCCAGATCGTCAGCGCGAACTGGGTCATCGCCGAGCCGAGCAGCGAAAACACCTGCCCCGCCCACACGACCATGAATGCGCGCATCCCGGCTGGTCTGCTCATGCAAAGTTCTCCGACGATGGAAACATCAAACCCGTAAAGATGCCGAGTATTCTAACAGCAAATCGCTAACGTTCCAGAAAGAGGACTTGAATATTATCCCGCGCCTGCGCCCAACCAACTCGCATTTCCCGGCGGCTTAAAGCATAATAACGCACGGGGAATGTGGAGCATATGGGTATGCCAGACGATCATCGCCCGGACGACGACGCCGAGTTCAAGGCATGGGCGCGCAAATCTGAAGACGAACCGCCGGATATCCCGGCATCCGTCACCTTCATGGAGATGATGCGCCAGGCAGCCGCGCGCGCGTCCGGGGCAGCCCGCGCCGAGCCACGCGAGGAAGCAGCGCCCGCCAAAGTAACGGATGAGCCGCCCCCCAAGCCGCGCCGAACCACGCCCCCACCGCCCGTCCGCCGCGTGCGACGCCGTCAGCGCCGCGCCCGCGCCGCCGTCAGCATGATCGGCGGGCTGCTGCGCACGTTCATCATCGTGATCGTCGCTGCCGGGCTGATGGCGACCATCTTCACCTGGTGGACGCCCACCGAGTTCATCTCCGACCGCGCCCGCCAGGGCTTGAGCATCGTCATGGAGACGCAGGCGGCAACCGTCGTCCCGACCACGCTGCCCACCCCCAACTGGGCGCGACGCATCGGCATTGTGTCGGGGCATCGCGGCAACGACTCCGGCGCGGTGTGCGACGATGGCTTGACCGAAGCCTCGATCAACCTGAGTGTCGCCGAACTCGTCGTCCGCGACCTGCGCGGGCTGGGCTACACCGTCGACCTGCTGGACGAGTTCGACCCGCGCCTCAACGATTTTCAGGCGTCGGCGCTGGTTTCGATTCACTCGAACACCTGCCGCGATTTCGGCGAGCCGGTCTCCGGCTTCCTGGTGGCGGCGTCGGCGGGGCGCATCACCTCGCGCACGCAGGACGACGAACTTGTCAACTGCATCGCCCAGCACTACGCGACCACCACCCGGCTGGCGCGGCGCATGGAAACCACCATCGACATGACCGACTACCACACGTTCCGCGAGATCAATGTCCGCACGCCCGCCGCAATCATCGAGATCGGCTTCATGCTTGCCGACCGCGATCTGCTCACGCAGCACCCCGACATGGTCGCGCGCGGCATCACCGACGGCGTTTTGTGCTACCTTGAGCCGGGACAATAACCGCGCCCCGTGTTAATGCTGGGACACTCATTTAACGAGTATGATAAGGCTATGACATACGAACTGGTCATGTACGGACGGTCTTGGGGCTGCCCGTTCATCACACTGGCGAAGCGCGTGCTGGCAGATTACCACGTCGCCTACCGCGAAATCCTCATCGACCGGGATGGTGAGGCGAAACAGCGCGTGCTGGGCTGGACGGGTTTTCTGTCCGTCCCGACGCTGGTGGTCGCACAGCCCGGTGATATCCTGCCCTACGAGCCGCCCGCTCCGCTCCCGGCGGGCAGCAGCCCGCGCGGCATCGACCGGGGCACGATGATCACCGAGCCGGGACAGGACGAACTCATCCGCTGGCTGCAGCGCCACGGGTTCATTGAAGTGATCGCTGCCGGCTGAAAGGTCGAACGTGACAATCACCGACAAAACGATCCAGGTCGAAGGGCTGCCGGTGCGGTATCTGGACGGCGGCGCTGGCAATGGTCGGGCGGTGCTGCTGCTGCACGGCGGCGTCGGCGCTGCCCGCGCCAACTGGTCGGAGGTGCTGCCCGCGCTGGAGGAGCAGTTTCACGTTATCGCCCCCGACTTGCCCGGAGTCGGTGGATCGGCGGCGCTGCCCGAAATGAGCATCGAAAAGCTGGTTGGCTGGCTGCGGGCGCTGCTCGACGCATTTGAGCAGAGCGAAGCCGTCGTGCTGGGCGCGGGAGCCGGCGCGCTGCTGGCGCGGCTGTTCGCCGCCGCCGAACCCCAGTACGTCCCGGCGATCATCCTCGTCAACGGCGGCACGCTGCCGCAGTTCACCGGCTTGCTGCCCGCGCTAGCGAACCTGCCGCTGGTCGGGAATGTCGCCCGCCAGCTTCACGAACGGTCGCTCTACCAGAGCCAGAACCCCGACCGCATGATCCACGTCAAAGAAGTGATCACCGACGACCTGCGCGCGGCGTGGCGCGAGAGCGTGCCCGGTTCCGCGGCGCTGTCACGCGCGCTGTTCGACTACGACTACCCCGACAAGCATACGCCGCCCGTCCCGACGCTGCTGCTGTGGGGCGCAGATGACCCGCTCGCGCCGCTGGCGGACGGCGAGCGCCTGAAGGGGGAAATCCCCGGCGCGGTGCTGTCGCCGGTCGCGGACTGCGGGCACATGCCGCAGATCGAGGCGAGCGACGCTTTCGCGTTTCAGGTGGCGTCGTTCCTCGACGGGCTGACCCGCGCCCGCCAGACGAACATGCCGGGCGCGCGAATGCTGCGCTCGGATTAAGCGTATGCAAACCGAATCCCGTTTGCTATAATGCCAGCTTAGCAGGGCGCACCGCGCCTTGCTGTGTGATGGAGAGGTCGCATAGTGGTCTAGTGCACTCGCTTGGAGAGCGAGCAAGGGTAACACCTTCGCGGGTTCGAATCCCGCCCTCTCCGCTGCAGGCGCCGGAAATCATTCCGGCGCTTTTGATTCAACCTGTTTTCTCCGCCTTGCCCAGCGCGACCTGCCCGCTTAGCGCTGGAAACTAGGATAATCTCCCAGGTCGATGAGAAGCTGGCGCTCATTGATGCGCGGTTGCCGGTTGAGTTGCAGCAGCCGAACCGTGACGCGCCCCTGAGGCGACACCGGAACGATGGTCGCGCCGTCCAGCCGAAAATGATCCGTCCACTGGTCACGGCGCGGATGAAACAGCGAGGTGATCTGACCGGTCAGCAGATCAAGGGAACACAGGTCTGTGCCTTTGAGCCGATTACAAATCCAGCAGCTTAAGCAAAGGTTTTCTTCGCTCGTCTCGCCGCCATGTTTTTCGGCAAAAACATGATCGATTTCGTGGACCGTGTAGGTATCCGCTTCCGGGATCAAGCAGTATTCGCAGCGTCCTTCAGCACGCTCGGCGACCAAACGCCTGAGTTCGGCGGAAATGTAAGTCGTCATCCCTCGTTCAGCAGTTTGCGCGCGTGCAGCTTCAACATACGGACGAAATGCTCGACCTGCTCAAATTCATCCAGTTCAGCCGCGTCCGCTTCAGACAAGCGCCCGGCTTTGCTGGCTTCGAGCAGGGTGTGTATCCGCTGCTGGGTCGCTTCGGCAGGGCGAAAAGCGAGGATTTCTTCCGGCGTCGGCGACGACGCCAGAAAATAATACACTTCCTGGTAAACGGGCGATTCGGCAACTGCCATCGGACTAAGCTCCGTTATAGGATGTGTTTCTATTATACGCCCTTCTCCGCCTTCCCCAGCGCGACCTGCCCGCTCTGCCCGTTGACCAGCGCCGGGCGCACGTCGCCGTCGCGCTCGTACAGCGTCGCCACCCACACCGGCATCAGCAGCAGCATGAAGCTCATCTGCACCACCGACGTGAAGATTTGTACCTCGACATTCTGCCCGTTGCGGTCGCCGTGCCGCCGCCGCATGTGGTCGGACACCCGGCTGCGCGCGTCCAGCGATGCCGTGTCGAAGTCGAGCGTGTACAGCGCCGCCGGGTGCTTCGCCAGCAGCTTTGGGTCATAGGCGACCGCCGCGCTCAGGTCGAACTCGGCGATCTGGTCGGCGAGCGGCGTGCGTACCGCCGCCACGCATACCCCGTTCAGCCCGTCGTTGATCTTAGTGTTGCTATAGGGGTTCACCGGCAGCCGCTGCTCGTAGCGCGACGGCGTTCGCCGGTCGATGACCGTCCTGCTCACTTCCGCCAGCGCGTCGAACACCCAGTACGGCAGGTAGATGCCCTCGATCACGGCGCGCGCCACCCGATTTTCGCCGAACAGCCCGGCGAATCGCTCGCTGACGCTGTTCAGCCGCTCGCGGATCGCCGCTTTCGCTCCTTCCTCGTCCACCACGAACGGGACTAAGCCGTCCGGCTGGTCGACCGTGCCGAGCGCGTCCTGCTGGATCACCTGCGTCGAGCCGCAGAACGGGCAGACCACCGACAGCCGCTCCGCCGGGATAGTGCGTTCCGCGCCGCAGCGCGTGCAGTGGAGAATCCGCTCGCCGACCACCCACTGCACCGGCTGCGCCCGCCGCTTGAGCAGCGCCGCGCCCAGCACTTCCGCGCCCTGGCTGGCGTGCCGGGTCGCGTCCAGCGGCGCGGTGTGCCCACAGAACCGGCATACCACCCGCGATCCCTCAATGGTCAGATCGCCGCCGCATACCGGGCATTTCAGCGCCGTCGTCTTCGCCTTGACCGCGCTTTCGGCAAACTGGATTTCCGGCGCGCGGTCTTCGCGGCTGCGTTCGGCTTCCGCCGGGGTCATCTGCCCGTTGAGCACCATCAGCATCCGTAAGGCTTCCAGATGACCGGGGTCGTGCGCGATGATCTCGCCCAGATGATCGCGCTGGACGTGCTCGTCCTTGCTCGTTCTGGCAATCCACAGGTGCGCGTCGGCGAAATCCGGCTGCATTTCGAGCGCCTGCTCCCAGGCGCGGACAGCAGCGTCGGTGTCGCCGCGCCACAGGTATTCATGCCCGCTTTCGAACAGCGAGCGGGCGCGGTGGTCGAGATCGCCCCGGAACGCGATCACCACCGATGGGCGCTGCCCGCGTGCGCGAATGCGCTCGGCGGCTTCGTCGAGCGTCTCCGATCGTTTGAAGCCGCAGTTGCTGCACCGGAACATCCCGGCGTCGGAGTCGAGCGTGAGCGGGCTGCCGCATTTGGGGCAAAGAATCTCTGGCATGATGGGCACTCCGTCGAAGCCAATCGCTCTTCTCAGTATAGGAGCTTGCGGCGCTGCCGACCTGCCAGAAATTGGGGGGAGCTTCAGGTCGATTCCAGTTCCTGGAACAGAATCTTCACGCTCCGAACAATCACCGGCTTGCCGCCGCGAAAAATCTTGGCGACCCGCCGCTTGGGCGGCTCGGCGTTGCTGCGGAACAGCAGCCGCGTGAAGTATTTCTCCAGTTCAAACAGGTTGTCGTGCAGCGTGATCGTCCAGCGATCGTCCTTGCCGTCCGACGGGCGCCAGAAGGCGACCACCGACGCTTTGAGGATGTCGTCAAGCTTGGGTCTTCCGGCATACTGCCGCATCCCCCAACTGCGCTCATGGAGTTCGATGTAGGCGTTCAGGTTGTCGCGGTCGTTGTTGCGTCGCATTAGCTCACCAACTATTGAGGGCGGTCGCGTTAATTCATCCTCAATTATATAAGCAAAGCGAGCGAGGAATACTTAAGCGCGCCGTCGAAAGCGGATGAGTCTTTAAGCCGTCTTAAACGGGGCACCGGATGAATTCGGCAGGAACGTTAACCGTGCGATAAACAAGCCGGGTTATCGTTGGAGCGTCCGTACATCGGGCACACTGTCACAAAGTCACCTTCCCGGCAACCCCTCCGCCGAGTCCAGGCGAGGCTGCGCGACCACCCACGCCGCCTCGCCTGGGCATTTTCCAGCCCAGAATGATGTTCATCACCGCCGGAAAAGCTGATCCACCTGGTTGGGCAGCACATAGAGAATCGGCACGAGAATGTCGATGATCACGCTCAGCTCGACATTGAGCAGCGACACGAAGATCGCCAGCAGATACAGCGCCGGCGGCGTCAGGATGCGCCGGTAGACCAGATGCCGCACGCGCGGCTCGATCTCATGGCTGAGCAGGTGACTGTCGCGGGTGGCGTACCACCAGTGGAGGAACAGCAGCAGCCCGGATAGGATCAGGTTGGCGTTGTAGACGAGGATCGAAGTGCGATCCGACCCATACCGCGAGAACACGCCGGCGGAAAACGGCAGCAGCGCCACCGCCATCATGAAAAAGATGTTGATCCACAGCAGCGGGCGGTCGGCGCGGCGGATGTAGAAATACTGGTTATGATGCCCCACCCAGAACACGCCGAGGATCACGAACGTGATGATGTAGCTGAGCAGGTTGGGCGCAAGCTGTACCAGCGCCCCCCACAGCCCAAGCTGGTCGACCTGCTCCTCAACGGGCACGCGCATGTCGAAGGCGAGCAGCGTCATCACGATAGCGAACACCCCATCCGCCAGCGTTTCGATGCGCGCCGTCGTGATCGCCGAGGACGCGCGCTTGGGTTCAGTTGTCGGCTGCTCCGGTTGGGTCATCGCGTCATCTTCATGACGAGCAAAATCTGAATCAAGTGTAACGCCTCGCCCATACCGCTGCCAGAGGCATTCACACCGGGAGCGCCAAATCGCGTGAGTGAGTAGGGGCGCAGCGTGCTGCGTCCCGTTTTTCAACATCTTCGTCGCATCTGCCAAAACGCCGCCGCCAAAGATAGACAATGTGTACGAAATTCGCACCCATTTTTCAGACATAGTGTAGAATGTTGAAAAATCGAATAGCCAGTTTCAGAGAGAAGCTCATGATTATCGGCATCCCGAAGGAAGTGAAAGACAACGAATATCGCGTGTCGCTGCCGCCCGGCGGCGTCCGTGAGCTGGTGCGCCGCAGCCATACCGTCATCGTCGAAACCAACGCCGGCGCGGGCAGCGGCTTCAGCGACAACGAGTACGTTCAGGCGGGCGCGACCATCGCCCACGCTGCCGAAGAAGTCTGGCATCGCGCGACGATGGTCGTCAAGGTCAAGGAGCCGCTGCCGAGCGAATATCCCTTCCTGCGGGATGACCTGATCCTGTTCACCTATCTGCACCTCGCCGCCGACGAAACGCTGACGCGCGCGCTGGTGGACAGCGGCGTGACCGGCATCGCCTACGAGACGGTCGAACTGGAAAGCGGGCACCTGCCGCTGCTCCAGCCGATGAGCGAAGTCGCCGGGCGCATGGCGACACAGATCGCGGCGCAGTACCTGGAGAAACCGGAAGGTGGGCGCGGCATCCTGATGGGCGGCGTCCCCGGCGTGCGTCCGGCGCATGTGGCGATCCTCGGCGCGGGCACGGTCGGCACCAACGCCGCGCAGATCGCGCTGGGCATGGGCGCGGCAGTCACGCTGCTCGACATCAACACCGAGCGCCTGCGCTATCTGGATGAAGTGCTGCATGGTCGCCTGACGACCATGTATTCCAACGAAGGCAATGTGGTCGAGGCGCTCCAGACCGCCGATGCCGTGATCGGCGCGGTGCTGGTCACCGGCGCGCGCGCGCCGCGTCTCGTCACCCGCGCGATGCTCTCGCTGATGCCCAAAAACAGCGTGATCGTGGACGTGGCGGTCGATCAGGGCGGCTGTGTCGAAACCACCCACCCGACCACCCACAGCAACCCGACCTATTTCGTCGACGACGTGCTGCATTACGGCGTCGCCAACATGCCCGGCGCAGTGCCGCGCACGTCCAGCTACGCGCTTTCCAACGCGACGCTGCGCTACGCCATCAAGCTGGCGAGCGGCAGCCTGCGCGACGTGCTCGACGCCGACCCCGCGCTGGCGAAGGGGCTGAACGTGTATCACGGGCAGGTGGTGCATCCCGCCGTCGCCGAAACGTTCAACCTGCCGCTGGCGTCGCTGGAGGCGGTCGTCGGCTAGGCAGTTTTTGGTGTTACAATGCAAAGAGTTGAGCCGTCGCTCGTGATACGCAGCCGAGATATATAGCTATGCCAAAAGTTCACGAGGAAGCGGGATGTAAATTCTTTATTTACGTCAACGATCATGCACCTGCACACGTTCACGTCTATGTTGGTGACGGTGCTCTTCAGATTTACCTTGATAACCATGCGACGGTCAAGCAACAGTGGCATGTTAACGTGTTGGAAGTGAAAAAGGCGCAACGCCTTACCCTTGCAAATCAGGGTAAACTATTGAAGGCATGGGTGAGCCTGCACGGTAAGTCAGAGTGAGAGGTTGTTATTTTGGGCGATATGTTGGATGGGGTGTATTTAGCGGCAAACGAGATTGCATCCGCCGAGATAAGTCCTGACGAGCTGATCGTGAAGACTGTGGATGGTCGTACTATCCACACCCCACTATCGTGGTTTCCGTTCCTTGTGAATGCTAGTGAAGAACAACGCCAGAACTTTCGCATCCTGGGGTGGGTAATCGACTGGGAAGAACTGGAAGATGGCGTGAGCATGGAGACAATTCTGCTCGGACGACCGGAGCGTAAAAACCACGCCAGCACAGAAGTTGAGCCTGTTAGAACAACAGGTAATCATCGAACCAAAGTAAATCCTGCTTAGCCTGCGGCGCAGCACCCGGTACTCATTTGACCGTGACCAACCCCATCAACCTGCTGTTCATCACCACCTACGTCGGGCTAGGCGGCGGCGAAACCGCGCTGCTGACGCTGGTCGAGGCGCTGGTTAGACGCGAGCCGCGCTACCAGCCGCACCTGCTGCTGCCCCACGACGGTCAGCTTGCCGAACGCTGGCGCGCCAACGGCTGGGCGGTGCATATCACGCCGTTTCGCGGCGCGACCACCTACTTCGTCCCGGCGCTGTGGGCGCAGTTCCCGATCACCGGGCGCATCACCCGCCTGATCCGCGAGCAGAATATCCGCGCCGTCCACAGCGACTATCACAGCCTGCCGTTCGCGCTCCCGGCGGCGCGCGCGGCAAAAATCCCGCTGGTCTGGACGTGCTGGGGCTGGTGGTTCCACCCGAAAAGCTGGCAGCGCGGCTTCTTCCGGCAGCCGGACGCGACCTTCGCGTCGTCGTGGGCAATCCGCGACGGCTTTGTTGGTAACCCGCCGTTCATGCCGCCGGATCGCGTGCAGGTCTTGCCGCCCGGCGTCGATACCGAGCGCTTCCGCCCCGGTCTTGACGGCTCCGCCGTGCGCGCCGATGCCGGAGTCGCCCCCGACGCCCCTCTGGTCGCGCTGATCGCTCGCTTTCAGGACGTGAAGGGGCACGACGTGTTTCAGGCGATGGCGCACCGCGTCGCCGACCACATCCCCGAAGCGCGCTTCGTCGTCGCCGGAGAAAATGTTCACGGCAAATCCGCCGACGACGCCTACAAAGCGCGCATCCTCGCCGCTCACCAGGCTGATCCGGTACTGCGCGACCGGCTCGTCTATCTCGGCTTCCGCCCGGACGCCGAGCGCGTGATGGCGGCAGCAGATGTCGTCGTCTGTTCCTCGCAGTTCGAAAGCTACGGCATGGTCAACGTCGAGGCGATGGCGTCGGGCAAGCCGGTCGTCAGCACCCGGCGCGGCGGACCTTCCGAGACGGTCGCCGATGGCGAAACCGGCTTTCTGGTTGACCCCGGCGACGCCGAATCGCTGGCAAAACGCGTCATCCTGCTGCTGCGCGACGACGACCTGCGCCAACGCATGGGCGAAGCGGGACGCGCCCGCGTCGAGCGGCTGTTTTCGGCGGCGACGATGGCATCCCAGTTCGATTCCACCCTGCAATCCTTGCTGTAGGGGCGCACCCGTGTGTGCGCCCGCTGATGGTATAATGTCGGCAGAGCAAAGGACGAGCCTGATGAGTGTGGAAACGCGCGTCGGAATGCCAATGGATGAATCTACTCACACTGCAGAATATGGTGAAATCATTCGTCTTTTGACTGGGGCGCTATGGGCTTACGAGCAGGTGAATCCAAACTTTGTTGCTTATACCGAAATGCCTTACGCCCCGAACAGATCGAATTCGGGCAAAGATGCTCGCTTCCCCGACGTAATGACTTATGATCGGGCGCGATTGCTAGACTACAAGACCCGCATCCCCGATTGGAAACAAAGACTTTTCTCCTTTGTGCCTGACTTGGCTGTCAAAGTGATCACGCCACAGGATATGTACCTTGACGTAGAGGATCAAATAACGCGCTATTTGAATGACAATGTGCGCCTTATTCTGGTGATCAATCCGCGCCCAAAGACGATAAGAGTCTATACACCGGAGACGATCATCCAGCTATCCGAAACCGATATACTCGACGGCGGTGACGTACTGCCCGGTTTCAGCCTCCCGGTACGCGACCTGTTCGCCGGCTGATTTCCCGCGTGAACATTCTGCTGATCTCCCGCTGCCCGCCGTACCCGCTGCATCTGGGCGACCGCCTGATCGTCTACCACCTCGCCCGCCAGCTTGCCCGGCGTGGGCATATCCTCGACCTGATCGCCTTCAGCGACCGCTTCGAGGACATCACCGACCGCGTTCACTACGCCGACCTGTTCCGCAGCATCACCATCATCGCCGACCCGCCGCGCACGGCGTTCGACTATGCCGTGCGTCTGCTGGTGCCGGGCGCGCGCTTCCCGCATCGTGCTGATCAGGCATGGTCGCCCGCCATGTGGGATGCCATTCGCCAGCACCTCGACGCCAGCACCTACGATCTGGCGCACCTGTTCGGCGGGATTCAGGTCTACGAGTACGCCCGCGCCGTCGAGCCGCTCCCGGCGATCATCACGCCCTACGAGAGCTACAGTCTGTACCTGCGGCGCATGGTTGAAAACACCCCCTCACCCCGGCTGACCTTCGGTCAGCTTACCCCTCTCCCCCATCAATGGGGCGAGGGGCTTATCCCCCCTTCTCCCCGCTTGCCTAACGCAACCGCAGGTTGCGCGAGAAGGGGACGGGGGATGAGGGGGAATCTTGAACGCCTGAAATCCCGCCTGCAACTGCGCGTCGCCCGCAGCTTCGAATCGTGGATGTTCGCGCCCTACCGCCGCGTGATCGTCGTCTCTGACCGAGACCGCGACGAGCTGCTGGCGCTCAACCCGGCGCTGCCGGTCGAGGTCATCCCCAACGGCGTCGATCTAGACTACTTTCAGCCGACTGGCGCGCCGCGCGAACCGCACACGCTGCTGTTCACCGGCAATTACGAATACGCGCCCAATGTCGACGCGGCGCTGCGGCTGGCGCGCGATATCTTCCCGCGCGTGCAGGCGCACATCCCCGACGCGAAGCTGTGGATCGTCGGCAGCGCCCCGCCGCCCGAATTGACGGCGCTGGCGAGCGAAGCTATCACCGTCACCGGGCACGTGCCGGACATGCGGACGTATCTGGAGACGGCAGTCGTATTCGTCTGCCCGCTGCGGCTGGGCGCGGGCATCAAGAACAAGGTGCTGGAAGCGCTGGCGCTCGGCTGTCCGGTCGTCGCTACGCCGCTGAGCGCCGACGGCATCGCCGTGCGCGATGGTCACGACATCCTCCTCGCCGAAAGCGACGATCAGTTCGCCGCCGCCGTCGTGCGCCTGTTCGGTGACGCCCCACTGCGCGGTCAGCTTGCCGCCAACGGGGGCGCGTTGATCGAATCGCGCTATAGTTGGGCGCAGGTCGCCGAGCGCTACGAAGCCATTTACGGAGAAATCGCCCGATGAACAGCTACACCATGCGAACCGCCCGCGATCCCGGCTATCTGCTGGATGACGATCAGCGCATTTCCGAAGCAGGCTGGCCCGAATTCATGCTGCACGACACCTACGCCAAACAGTACTTTATGCGCCTGTACGACGAGTTCCCCGATTTTCAATTCCTGCTCTACCAAGGCGACACGCCGATAGCCGCCTGCAACACCATCCCCGTGATCTGGAATCTGGACGAGCAGGCGCTCCCCGATACCGGCTGGGACTGGGCGCTCGAAAGCGGCTTCCAGCTTCTGGCGAGCGGCGCGACGCCGACCACCCTGTGCGCAATCTCGATCACGATTGCCCGCTCGCACGTCGGCACGGGCGTGAGCAAGCACGCTGTCCGGGCGATGAAAACCCTCGCCGAGCAGCATCATTTGAACGCGCTGATCGCCCCGGTGCGCCCGTCGCTCAAGCACCGCTATCCGCTCACGCCGATGGAGCGCTATATCACCTGGACGCAGGACGGCGGCGCGCCCTTCGACCCCTGGCTGCGCACCCACTGGCGAATAGGCGCGCAGATCGTCAGGGTCGCGCCCCAAGCCATGATCATCCAGGACAGCGTCGCGGAATGGGAATTCTGGACGGGCATGAAATTCCCCGAAAGCGGCGGTTACGTCGTGCCGCTGGCGCTCAACCCGGTGAACGCCGACCTTGAGCGCGACTGCATTACCTACGTCGAGCCGAACGTGTGGATGCACCACCCGATTGAGCGCTGACCCATCATGAAGCTGCTGTACGTCGCCAACATCCGCCTGCCGACCGAGAAGGCGCATGGCTTGCAGATCGTCCAGAACTGCGAGGCGTTCGCCGACGCCGGCGCAGACGTAACTCTATGGATCGCCCGGCGCTTCAACACGCCAGAGCTGCGCGGTATCACCGATATCTGGACGCATTACGGCGTCAGGCGAAATTTCGCCCTGCGCCGCCTGCCGTGCCTCGATCTGCTGCCGCTCGTTCCCAACCGCACCGACCGCCTCGCGCAGTTGATCTTCCTGCTCCAGTCGTGGACGTTCGCGCTGGTGGCGCTGGTCGCAGCTTTGTTCGCCCGCGCCGACGTGATCTACAGCCGCGACGAGCTGATCCTGTTCGTCCTCAGCTTCGTCAAGCCGCGCCGGGCGCTGGCATACGAGGCGCACACGCTCGCGCAGGGGCGGGGCGGCAGCGCCCTGCAGCGGCGTGTCATCCAACACGCCGGGCATGTCGTCGCTGTAACCCACAGGCTGGCAGACGACTTAATTGAGCGCGGCGCGAACCCCGCCCACATCGTCGTCGCCCACGACGGCATCCGGCGCGACCGCTTCACCAACGTGCCGGATCAAGCCGCCGCCCGCCGCGAGATCGGCTGGTCGGGTGATACCTTCATCGTCGGCTACGTCGGGCGCTTGCAGACGATGGCGATGGATAAGGGCGTCGGCGCGCTGGTCGAGGCATTGGCGAAAGTCGGCGGCTGTTC
>JADLHH010000135.1 GCA_020848855.1 Anaerolineae bacterium
GATGAATGACGCCGCCATTCGCAAAGCCCGCGAAGAAGTCGGCATCGATTGTCACGTCGGACCGATCATTCATACGGCGGAGACGATCTTCCCCGACGGTCCCGACGGCATCCCTGTCCACAGCATCAATAGCTGCTTCTTCATGTACCCCGTCCACCCGAACTTTGCGGTGAAGCTCGACCCGCACCAGACCGAATTTCGCTGGACGGATCGCATCTTCATGGGGCTGCACCCATATGTCGAGCGCTGTCTGGTCGCCGCCGGGCTGGGGGACGATGCAGCCTTATGAATAGACCGCCTGCCGCAGCCCCTTGAGATAGCCGATAGCATACAGCCGCCCGATGGACGAGTAGCCCGCCTGCTCGTTGCTGTCGCCCACCATCGTCGGGACGTGATCCGGGCGCAGCACGCCATCAAAGCCGATGTCGCGGTAGGCGCGCATACACGCCAGCATATCGGTTTTCCCGTCGTCGTGGAAGGTTTCCTCGAATTTTTCGGGCGTGCCGCGCACGTCGCGCATGTGGACGAAGAAGATTTTCCCCTGCTCGCCGAACTTACGAATGACGCCGGGCAGGTCGTCGGTCATCAGCGCGAAATTGCCCTGGCACAGCGTGATGCCGTTGACCGGGCTGGGGATCAGATCGACCAGCCGCTGAAAATTCTCGACGCTGCGCATGATGCGCCCCAAGCCGCGAATCGGCGACAGCGGCGGGTCGTCGGGGTGCATCGCCAGCCTGACGTTGGCGGCTTCGGCGACCGGGATCACCCGCTCCAGAAAATAATGCAGGTTCTCCCACAACTGTTCCTCGGTGACGACGCCGTATTCGGTCAGGGGGGCACTGCGCATCAGCGCGTTGTCGTAGCCAGTCACCAGCGCGCCGCCGCGCGTGGGGATGCTGGTCGAGGTGCGCATCCAGTTGAAAACCGGCATCCACTCGTAACACCACACCGGGATTTTGAGCGCGCCCATGTTCTGGATCAGCTCGCAGACGGTGTCGATTTCCTCGTCACGCCCCGGCAGCCCCAGCTTGGCTTTGGTGGTGGGCGGACGGCTTTCGAGCACGTCGAGCGTGAAGCCGGCGTCTTCGTAGGCGGTCTTGACGCGCACCAGCGACATGTAGCTCCAGGGCTGCTCGTCCGGTCGGCTCGTTTCGTGGCTGAAGTCCATCCCACCCACGACATGATCGACTCCACACTGCTTGACGAGCGTCCACAGCGGCGAGCGCTGCGGCGGCAGAAATTCGGCGATTTCAATCATCATGCGCTCCGGGTGTATTTTCAGGGTGATCCAGCGCCGCGACGGAATACTCCGGCTCGAAGCCGATCAGGCTGCGCGCCCGGTCGATGCTGACCAGCGCCGCCGCGCCGGAGAAATCGCCGTTGAACTGGCTGACTTCGGGGAAAAAGAGACTGACCAGCGTCCGCGAAGGGTAGCCCATCGTATTGGTGTGGTCGTTGATGAACAGCGGATGCGCGCCGTCGTAGCTGGCGGTCACGCCTTTTTCGAGCGACTGCGCCGCGTCGCGCACGTCGATGATCGACCAGAAGTTGTAACGGTCGCCCGCATACGTCCAGAACAGCGGGTCGTCGAAGAAGGTACGGCGCGGACGCTGCGCCTGCTCCGGGTGGTATTCGAACGGACGCCCGCGCCGGAATTCGAGCACGCGCGTCTGAACATCGCGGACGCGCGCCCGCTGCTCCGGCTCCGGTAGGCTCGCCAGTTCGTCCAGCAGCGCCCGCTGGGCTGCGCGCTTGCGGCGAAAGTCGTCGCTCCAGATGAACGCACCCTGATAGACGCCGGGGAAGCGCATGGCGACGCTGGAAATGCCGTCGCGCCGCCAGTAATACGCGCCGATGTTCTCGACCGTCTCTTTCGAGAACGAATACGGGTCGGTGGTATCAGTAGGATGCGCTTCGTCTACCGGGAAATAGCGGATGTTCAACTCGCCGATACCGTAGAAGCACCCCAGCGCGTTGATCGAACTCGCCTGCACCACGCGCTTGATCCCGACGGCGGCGGCGGCTTCGAACACGTTGAACGTGCCCGCCACGTTGACCTGAAAAACCCGGTGACCGAGGTCGGAGACCGGGCTGCGGATGGCTGCCAGATGGATGATGGCATCGCAGCCGCGCGCCTGCCGGAGCACGTCGTCGTAGTTCAGGATGTCGCACGGAGCGTACTCCGCCCCGGCGATCTCGACATCCGGCTGGAGGTCGATGACGCGAACATTGTAGCCGCTGCGAACAAGCCGTTCGACGGTCGCTTTGCCGATAAGCCCGGTTCCGCCGGTGACCAGCACACGCATGAGTTAGCTCCAGAGCCGGTCGTGCGCCCGCTCACGCGCCCAGGCTTCGGTCGATTCGAAGACCGCCGGGTCGTCGGGGTGCAGGAATGGGTTGCAGGCTTCCAGGTTGAGGTCGCTAAAGCCGAGACCCGGCGTTTCCGGCACGATCATGTAGCCGTCCTGAATCAGCGGCTTCGCCAGCCCATCGACCAGATTATTCCATTCGGGAATATCCGCCGAGTGATTTTCCAGCGCCAGGAAATTTTCGGTCGCGGCGGCGATGTGCGCGCTGGCGAGCGCTGCAATCGGCGTCCCCGCCATGTGCATCGCCATCGCTACGCCGTGATCCTGCGCGTAATCGCCGATCTTCTTGGTCTCCAGAATGCCGCCGGTCGTCATCACGTCCGGGTGGATGACCGCCACCGCCCGCTTCTCGATCAGGTCGCGGAAACCTTCTTTCAGATAAATATCCTCGCCGGTGCAGATCGGCGTCGTGACCGCTTCGGACAGGCGCACGTACTGGTCGACAAACTGCCAGGGGATCATGTCCTCGTACCACGCCAGCGTGAACGGGTCGAGTTCGCGTCCCAGCCGGATGCACGACTCCAGGTTCAGATGCCCAAAATGATCCGATGCCAGCGGCAGCTCGTAGCCGACCTGATCGCGGATCGTGCCGACGTATTCGACCAGCGCGTCGATGCCATTGGTCGTGAGCTGAATGCCGGTGAACGGGTGCATGATGTCCCAGCGCGACATCATATCGGGCGGCGCATTGACCGCGCCGGGGATGTCCTGCACCAGACTGATGCCAATGTCCATCTTCAGGAATTTGAAGCCCTGCGCCATCCGGCGCTTCAACTGTTCCGCCATCGCCATCGGGTCGCGCTCGGACGGGGTATCGGCATAGCACAACACGCGGTCGCGGAATTTACCGCCGATGAGTTGATAGGCGGGCACGCCATACGCCTTACCGGCGAGGTCGACCAGCGCCATTTCGATGGCAGAGACGCCGCCGCCCTGCCGGGCGTGGAAGCCGAACTGCTTGATCTTGCGGAAGATTTTGTCGATGTTGCAGGGGTTTTCGCCGATGATGCGGCTTTTGAGCATGAGCGCGTAGGTCTTGCTCGCCCCGTCACGCACTTCGCCGTAGCCCGAAATCCCCTGATTGGTGTCGATGCGAATGACGATGCAGTCCATCGGCAGCCCGCGCAGCCGGATCGCCACCATATCGGTGATGCGCAGGTCGGACGGGCGGGAATTCGTATTGACGTTCTGTTCCACTGAAACCGGGTCACTCATAATGATGAACGCTCCTTATTGAAATAAACGGGCTAGGCGTTCCGCCGCGCCAGCCAGTCCTGATAATCCTGCTCGATATCTTCGCGCCAGTTGGCAACGTCGATTTCGCCGGGCGTATATTTGCCTTCGGCGAGGCGCTGCTTGCCGAAGGTGTCGCGCCGCTGCACGTTTTCGCCCACCTCGACGATCTCCTGCACGAGATGCGGCGGGATAAACGTGACGCCCGTCGGCGTGCCGAGGACGACATCGCCCGGCAGCACCGCAGCGTGCCCGATGCGGATGGGAATATTGATCCCGGCGAGGGTGGTGTTGCGAATCGGCGTCGGGTCGAGACCGCGACAGAAGAAGGCGACATCGGTCAGTTCGCGGATGCCGTGATAGTCGCGGACGCCGCCGTCGATGACCGCGCCGGCGTGCGTGCGCGCCTTGACCGCCGTCGAGAGGTTATCACCCACGAACGTCCCTTCGCGGATTTTGCCGTACAGGTCGACCACCATCACGTCGTTGGGCAGCAGGGTATCGATCACCCACGAGTTCTGCCCGCCGATACGCCCCTCGGCTTCGCCTTTTTGCTGCACCACCGCGTGAAAATCCGGGCGGAAGGGCAGCATCTGCGCCGTGACGGCGCGCCCGACGAGGATGCGTTCGGGGTGGGTGCGAAACCAGTTGCCGTCGAACTGGAAATCGTATTTTTCGCGGTTGAGGATCGACCACGCCTGCTCGCTGGTGATGCGCTTCATGCGCTCCAGCAGGTCGTCGGGGACGCGCGGACGCCCATCCGGGAAGCGCTCGAACGGATTCAGCGGGGTCATCGCAATGATATTTTCGGCTGGATTAACAATGTTCACGGGTTATGCGCTCCAGACGCACGCGAGCCATCCTGTAACCGGAACACCCGGTCAGGGCGACAGGGATCGGTTGTTCGGATGCGAGACCGATACAATTATGCTCTATATTAGCCCGAATAACGGCGAACGCACGCACTATTCGGACGGCGCAGATAGCGCATATCGATGTAGGGGCGTAACATGTTACGCCCCTACGCAACATCCTTATGGAAAATTCTCCCGCACGTTATCTCTCGAACCGCCGCTCGCGGATGCCGGGCACGAAATAGTGCGTCAGCTTCCTATAATAGTCGAGCGTTTCGGCGGGCGACTCGTACTCCGGCGGGATCGGGCGGCGCGAGAACGTCTGGAAATAGAGCAGGCAGGCGTCGCGCCACCAGCGAGCTTCCTGCTCCTGTACCCGCAGCAGCACCCGGACGTGTTCGAAACGCGCGGCGTCCACGTACCCGGCGAGCGCGTCCCACGTCTGCTGCATATGCCGGACGGACTCGACGCCGTGATTGTATTTGAAGCACAACTCATCCCACAGCGTCCGCCCGGACTTCATGCGGTAGTCCCAGCGAACATGATGGAACCAGAGCAGGAATTCATCGGGGCAGGTTTCGAGATTGGCGACGAGATCGCGGAACGGCAGGCAGTACTGGCTGACCGCATTGCTGCCGGTTTTGGTGCGGTCGAAGCCGATGCCCTCGGCATCGGCGCGGTGATAGTAGACCGATGTCCAGTCGGCGCGCCCGCCTTCGACCCACGGACCGGGTCCGAAGTGATGATCGCGCGCCATCAGGTGATGCAAGCCGAGCGGCGTCATGTAATCCACCACCGCCTCGCGCGATTCGATCATCATGGCTGTCGCCGGCTCGACGAACCGCGCGTCATTGCTGAAGGTCATGCGCAGCCAGTCGTCGGCGACTGCTTCGGCGCTGAGGGTGTGATCCCACGCCAGCCTCCCGAACGCGAACCAGTTCGCCGCCGCGAACGGATGCCCGCACCAGTTGCGATCCGTGCCGGTGTTAGCGATCCCCGCCAACGCCGAAAGCGCGTGCCCGTCGAGGCTGCCATCGACCACGCGCGCCACCGTCGAGCCAACACCCTGACAGCCGGTATCGGCGTCGAGCGTCTCCTTGAACAGCGGCGCGAGGTACGCCAGATGCGTGGCGCAGCCCAGATACTCCTGCGTGATCTGCACTTCGAGGCTGAGCGGCGTTTTGGGCATCGCCCCGAACAGCGGGTGATACGGCTCGCGCGGCTGGAAGTCGATTGCGCCGTTCTTGACCTGGAGCACGACATTTTCGGCAAACGTTCCATCGACCGGGACAAGCTCAGTGTACGCCTGTTTGTGGCGGTCGTCGGGATCGTGATCGTCGTAGATGAAGGCGCGCCAGCACACGATCCCGCCTTTATCCAGCATCGGCTCGGCGAGCGCGTTCGCGCCGTCCTCCTGCGAGCGCCCGTAATCACGCGGACCCGGCTGCCCCTCGGAATTCGCCTTGACGACGAAGCCGCCGAAATCCGGGATCAGGTCGTAAATCTCGTCGACCTTCGCTTTCCACCAGCCGCGAACACCCGCGTCGAGCGGGTCGGCGGTCGTCAGCGTGCCGAGTTCCATCGGGGCGGTAACGCGAGCCGACAGAAAAATGCGGATGCCATAGGGACGGAACACCTCTGCCAGCGCCGCCGCCTTCAGCAGATAAGCCGGGGTCAGGCTGAGCGCTTTGGCGTTGGCGTTGGTCAGCACCGCGCCGTTAATGCCGACCGAAGCGTTGGCACGGGCGTAGTCGATGTAGCGCGGCGAAATATAGTCCGGCAGCTTGTGCCAGTCCCACAGGGAGTACCCGGCATAGCCGCGCTCAATCGTGCCGTCGAGGTTGTCCCAGTGATGCAGAATCCGGCGCTTGATCTTCGGCGCGCTGACGATACGCAGCTTGTCGAGCGGCTTGCCGGTTTGCAGCAGGCGCAGGAAGTGAAAAACGCCGTACAGCACGCCGATATCCCGGTTGGCGGCGATGGCGATTCCGGCGTTCCCGTGAAGGTCGGCGCGGCAGATGACGAACCCCTCGTCGCCCGCCCGCGCCAGATCATCGCCCAGCCCAAGCCCGGCGATACCGCGCGAGCCGTCAGGCGTGCCGACGACCAGCGCCCCGGCTTGCGTCGCCGTCTCTGCCAGCGGGACGGGAACGCCGAGCAAGCTCGCCAGCGCCCGCGTCAGGTCCGAATGGGCGGCGCGCAGGACAGGCGAAGCCGGATCAAAAACAAGCTGGGTGATCGCCGCCCGGTAAGCTGACGGGTCGGGCGGCGATGTATAGCGCAGCCACAGTTCGTAGCCGTCTTCGGGTTTCAGATATGGACTCGATTGCGGGTTATTCATCAGACTGGTTTTCTTCCCTCGCCGAAAAGGGAACTTCCGGCGCCCGAACGAGCGCCGGAAGCGGTCTTACGATACGTGACTGGTGCTGAAAAAGACGCGCTCGCTGCCGAGATCGACCGTTTCGCCGGCAATCTCGAACGAGCCAGCACAGTGAATGGCTTCCGAAGAACTGCCGACCATCACTTCGACCGTTCCCGGCTCGACCACGAAGCGCCGCTGGAGATTGTAGAAGCCCAACTGCTTGACGCCAACGTGGAAGGTGACGGTGCGCGTCTGCCCCGGTTCGAGCGTGACGCGCTGGAACGCCTTGAGTTCCTTGACCGGGCGCGTGACCAGCGAAACCGGCTGGTGGGTGTAAAGCTGCACGACTTCGTCGCCGCTGCGCCCGCCAACGTTGGTCACGTCCACCGCGACCGTGACTTCATCGTCCACCCGCGCGGCAGCCGGTTCGACGCGCAGATTGCCGAACTCGAAGCGCGTATAGCTCAGCCCATAGCCGAAGGGATACAGCGGCTTGACGCTGGTTTCGACGTAATGCTCTTTCCAGTGGGAGCGCCCGCCGGAAGGCGAATGCCCATAGAAGATCGGTATCTGCCCGACGGTGCGCGGGAAGGTGATCGGCAGCTTGCCGCCGGGGTTGACATCGCCAAACAGCACGTCGGCGATGGCGTTCGCGCCTTCTTCGGACGGGAACCACGTTTCGAGGATGGCAGGGACAGATTCAGCGATCCAGCCGAGGCTAACAGGTCTGCCGTTGACCAGCACCAGCACGACCGGCGTCCCGGTGTCATACACCGCCCTGACCAACTCCTTCTGCACGCCGGGCAGGTCGAGGTCAGCGCGGTCGCGCGCCTCGCCGCTGGTGCAGTCGTTCGCCAGCCCGCCTTTGTCGCCAACGACCAGAATGGCGACTTTCGCCCCACGCGCCGCTTCCACCGCTTCCGCGAAGCCGCTGGTGTCGGTGCCGATCACGTCGCAGCCTTTGGCATAGCGCACCTGCGCACCGGGACCGACCCGCGCCCTGATCGCGTCCAGCACGCTGATCACGTCGATGAACCCTTCGACCGACTGAATATCGTCGGGCAGCGGCTGGCTGAACATGTTGTTCTGACTGCGGGCTTCGATCAGCGTTTCGATGTGCGCCGGGAATGCGTAATCGCCAAACAGGTTGCGCACGGTGTCGGCGTTGGGTCCGATCACCGCGAGCGAATCGATTTGATCGCTCAGAGGAAGCAGGTCGCCATCGTTCTTCAGCAGCACAATCGACTTCTGGGCGATCGCGCGCGCCAACTGTCGGTCGTTCGGCGTATCGAGCGTGATGCTGCCTTCGTCGACATACGGGTTCTCGAACAAGCCGAGCGCGATCTTCTGCTCCAGCACGCGGCGCACCGACCGGTCGATCAACGCCTCGTCCACCCTGCCCTGCCGAACCGCTTCCAGCAGCGGCGCGCCGTAGCAGTCGGTGAACGGCAGCTCGACATCCAGCCCGGCTTCCAGCGCCATGCGGGCAGCGTCGCCCTTGCTGCTGGCGATATGATGGTAGGTCATCAGCGTGTTGATGCTGAAGTAATCGGAGACGACCAGACCATCGAAGCCCCAGTCGTCGCGCAGAATCTCGGTCAGCAGTTCGTGCGAAATCCCGCACGGCACGCCGTCCAGTTCGTGATAGGCGTTCATGATCGACGCCAGCCCGGCTTCGCGGATCGCCGCCTCGAACGGGAACAGGTAAACCTCGCGCAGCTCGCGCCATCCGAGATGCGCCGGCGCCCAGTTCAAGCCACCTTCCGACATGCTGTAGCCGACGAAGTGTTTTCCAGTGGCGATGATGCCGTCGGCGAGCGTTTCGCCCTGCAGCCCCCGGATGTAAGCCACGCCCAGCCGGGCATTCAGGTACGGGTCTTCGCCGAAGGTTTCCTCGACGCGCCCCCAGCGGGCGTCACGGGCGATATCGAGCACGGGCGCGAGCGCGTGATGCGCACCCACCGAGCGCATCTGCGCGCGGATGACATCCGCCATCGACTGGATTAACTCCGGCTCCCAGGTGCTGGCAGCGCCAATCGCCTGCGGGAACACGGTCGCCCCGCGCGCCATATAGCCGCTGCAACATTCCTCGTGAATGACCGCCGGAATGCCCAACCGGGTGTTGTCGATCAGATATTTCTGGATGGTGTTCGCCAGTCTGGCGCTCTCCACCGGCTGGACGTTGCTCGCACCGCCGACGCGCGTGATCTGTCCAACGCCGTTCCGCAGCAGCCGCTGCGCCTTGCCCACCGAAAAAACCGTCCCGTTCAGAATTTCATACACCCAGTAGCTTCCCAACTGGGCGACCTTTTCTTCAAGGCTCATCTGCCCAAGCAGATGCGCGACTCGATCATCCACAGACCGGGTAGCGTCTGCCAGGAACGCGCGATTGATCGACATGGAATATCACCTTTGCTGTCAGAGCGACGTGGCGCGGATCAGCCCTTGAGTTCGCCGCCGGTCAAGCCCGTGACAATGTATTTTTCAGCAAACAAATAGAACAGCACTGCCGGGATGATCAATAGTGTAACGTATGCCATGATACGGGCATAGTCTGTGCCATACTGCCCCTGAAACTGCATGATTCCCAATGGCAGGGGCCACAGGCTGTCATCGTTGAGCACCAACAATGGCAGGAAATACTCGTTCCAACTGGCGATCACCTGCAGAGTCGCCACCGCCAGCAGCGCCGGGCGCGCCAGCGGGATCAGAATGTGGCGGAAGAAGCCGAAGGTGGTCGCGCCGTCGATGTAAGCGGCGTCTTCGAGTTCGCCCGGCACGTGAATGAAGAAGCTGCGCAGGATAACCACGCTGCCGGGCAGCCCGAACGCCACCAGCGGCAGGATGACGCCCCACATCGAATTGATCAACCCCAGCGTGCGCACCTGAATGAAGATCGGCAGGATGGCGACCACCAGTGGGAACAGCAGACCGATCAACAGGATGTTGAATACCAGCGAACGCCCGCGAAAGTTAACGCGGCTGAAGACGAACGCCATCATGCTGCCCAGGGTGATATTGAGCGCGGTGACGCTGGCGGTGATGAAAAGACTGTTTTTCAAGGAGTTCCAGAAATCGCCATCTTCCAAAATCCCCTGGTAATTTTCCCAGTGGATGCCGCTGGTTGGCAGCGCAAAAGGCATACTCGTAAATTCGCCGGTCGTGCGTATGCTGCCCAGTACCGCCGTAACCACCGGTCCGGCAATGACTAAACACAGCGCGATGAGGATCGCATATTTAAGTGCGGATTGAACGGGATGCTGCCCGCGTACCATCTCGTTGCCCTCTTCTAGATGCGGTCAGCGACCTGGAAATCCTGGCGCATGATGATCCGCTGGTAGCCGATTGAGAACACCAGGGTGATGCAGAACAGCACGATTGCCACCGCGCTGCCATAGCCCAGGTTGAATCGCTGAATGCCGTACTTGTACAGATAGGTCGCAATCAGCTCGCTGGCGTTGACTGGTCCGCCTTCGGTCATCACCCAGACCAGCACAAACTGCTGGAACGAGCCAAGCACCGACAGGAAAACAGTCAGCCGGATCGTGCTGCCGAGCAGCGGCAGGGTGATGTGCCGCAGCACGTTACGCTCGGTCGCGCCGTCGACGCGGGCGGCGTCTTCGAGATCCGCCGGGATGCTTTGCAGCCCCGCCATGTACAAGATCATGTGGAAAC
>JADLHH010000136.1 GCA_020848855.1 Anaerolineae bacterium
CGAAACTCGACCTCAAAGAAGCCTTCGGGAATATCGACGTTCGGCGTGCCATACTCGCCCATCGTGCCCAGCTTGACGAGATGCGCCTTCGGGCAGACTTCGCGCATCGCCCACAACATATTCAGGCTGCCAATGACGTTGTTGTGCTGGGTAAACGCCGCGTGCGCCTGATCGATCATCGAATACGGCGCGGATGGCATGTCGCCGAGGTGGACAATCGTGTCTGGCTGGAAATCCGCCAGATACCCGCGCAGGAAGTCGTAATCCAGCAGATCGCCTTCCCGGAAGTTCAGGGCTTTGCCGAAGCGCCCGCGGAATGCCGCCAGCCGTTCGTCGATGCTGGCGACCGGGATGGCGCTCTGGCTGTTGACTTCTTCGACCCACCGGCGGCGCAGGAACAGGTCATTCCCGGCGACTTCGTGTCCGCGCGCCGTCAGGTGCTGCGCCAGCGCCCAGCCCAGATAGCCGTCGATCCCGGCGATAAATACCTTCATTCGCTGCCTCCGAAAGATTGCTGTCTCACATCATGCCATAACCCCGCGCGGGCGCGGCTGCTACGGCATTTCGTGTCAGGAGTGCGCTAAGGCTTCCGGCGTCTGCGCCGCTTCCGGGCGGAAGTCGCCCAGATAGCCCTGTGTCGCCAACAGCTCGGCGTTCAGGATGCTGCACCCCGCCGCCCCGCGAATGGTATTATGCGACAGCGCCACGAATTTGTAACCCAGGATTGGGTCGGGGCGCAGCCGCCCGACCGACGTGGACATGCCGCTGCCGGCGCTGCGGTCGCGGCGTGGCTGCGGGCGATCCTGCTGGGTCAGGTAGCGGACGGGCTGTTCCGGCGCGCTGGGCAGTGATGGCACGGGCGCGGGTCCCCGGAAGCGCGTCCAGGCGTCGATCACCTCGTCGAAGCTGGGGCGCTCGGTGAGTTCGACCGAGACGTTGACCATGTGCCCGTCGATGACCGGGACACGGTTGCACGATGGGCTGATGATGGCGTCGTGTTCCTCAACGATGGTGCCGTTGAAGCGTCCGAGCATCTTGTGCGGCTCTTCGACCAGCTTGTCTTCTTCGCTGCCGCCGATATATGGGATGACGTTGTCGATCATGTCGAGCGAGGGCACGCCGGGATACCCTGCCCCACTGATCGCCTGCATACTGACGATCATGACCCTGCGCACGCCGTACTGAAGCAGCGGCGCGAGCGCCATGACGACCGGCATCGCCGTGCAGTTGGAATTGGCGACCAGCGCCCCCGACCAGCCGCGCTTGCGGCGCTGCACGTCGATCAAGCCGATATGGTCGGCGTTGACTTCCGGCAGGAGCAGCGGCACATCGTCCGCCATGCGGTGCGCCGAAGCGTTGGTGCAGACGATGTGCCCCGCGCCCGCCAGTTCCAGTTCGCGGGTTTCGGCGGCGTCTTTGGGGAGCGCCGAGAAAATCAGCGGCGAGGAGAATTCGGCATCGAGCGGCAGCACGGGCAGGTCGAGCACTTCTTCAGGAGGATCAGTGTCGAGTACCCAGCGCACCGCCTCGCCATAATACCGCCCGGCGCTGCGATCCGAGCCGATCACTTCGGCGACGCGGAACCAGGGGTGATTGTGCAGGAGTTGGATGAACCGCTGACCGACTGCTCCGGTTCCGCCGAGGACGGCGACATCGAGTTTCCGCATGGCTATATCCCTACCGACTGATTTTTGACCGCCGGGTACGACCCCAGCATCTTGACGAACGATGCGCGCTGAAGCAGCCGCGCCAGCGCTTCCTGGCAGTTGGAATCGTGCCAGTGTCCTTCGAAGTCCAGAAAGAAGATTGGCTCCCACGGGCGGTTGCGCCGGGGGCGCGATTCGATTTTGGTGAGGTTCAAGCCGCGCGCCGCGAATTCGCCCAGGCATTCATACAGCGCTGCCGGGCGGTTGCGGGTGGCGAAGACAATCGAAGTCTTGTTGAACTCGCCGCGCGGCGGGTCGTCGTCACCGATGATGAAAAAGCGCGTGTAGTTGAAGGGTACGTCCTCGATCTGCTTGCCGAGGATATCCAGGTGATACAGCTCGGCGGCAAGTTCGCTGGCGAGCGCTGCCGTGTGCCCGTCTCCCCCATCGGACGCCAGATCGCTGGCTGACCCGGCGGTGTCGTACCAGGGCACAGGCTCGATGTTGTGACGGCGCAGGAACTTTTCGCACTGGGCGAGCGCCTGCGGGTGCGACCGGGCGCGCTTGACATCCTCAAGCCTGACGCCGGGCGGCGCCATGATCGCGTGATGCACATGCAGGATGACTTCCGCCTGAATGCGCAGGTCGGAGTCCATCAACAGTTCGTATGCCTGGTTGACCGCCCCGGCGAGCGCGTTCTCGACCGGCAGAATGGCGTACTTCACATCCCGGCGGGCGAGCGTGTCGAACAGATCGGTGAGTGTGGGACATGGGCAGGTGGCAACATCAGCGCCGTAGTGCTGTCGCAATGCCTGTTCCGAGTAGGCGCCATGGATGCCCTGAAAGGCGACACATTCCTGCAAAATGAGCACTCCTGTGCGGGGTTGAAGGCGTGCGAAGCCGCATTAGCGTAACATAACGCGAACTGAGCGTCAACCGTTGTCGCTGAGGCGTGGATTCTCTCTGGGCGCTGGGGTTGACGCTCAGTTCGCGGAACGTGAGGTAGTGCGGCTTTCCTTATCACTATGCGAAATAAACGTCAGTAAATTGACCGATGCGCCCGAAAATGATAAACTTTTTTATGATGAATACGTTTTTTATTGTGGGAACTGCCATGCAGGAAACCCGGCACTCCATTCTCGAAATCCTTCGTCAGCGGCGGCAAGCGACCGTCGACGAAATCGTCGACGACCTTCAGGAACGGCGCGGCGCGATCACCGCCGTTACGGTGCGCCATCACCTGAAGCTGCTTCAGGAAGAGGGGCTGATCACCGCGCCTGAACTCCGGCGGCGCAGCTCGCCGGGACGCCCGCAGTACGTCTACGCGCTCACCGGCAGGGCGCACGACTATTTCCCGAACAACTACCAGCGCCTCGCCGAAGGGCTGCTGGAACAGTTGCAGAAATATCTGCCGCCCGACGGCGTCAACGTGATTCTCGAAGGCGTTGCCGACCACATGGCACGGGATGTCGAAATACCGAAAGGCGACATGAACGCCCGCATGGATGTGGTGGTAGAATACCTGTCCGAACGCGGCTACGAAGCGCACTGGGAGCAGAACGACGAGGGTTACGTGCTGTATACCTCGAACTGCCCCTATCACCAGCTCAGTGGAGACAACCCCCACCTGTGCGACCTCGACATGCGGCTGGTGTCGTCGCTGCTGAGCGTCGTGCCGCGCCGGATCAGCCACGTCAACAACGGCGACGAAACCTGCTCGTATCTGATTCCGGTGAGTGACATCCATCCCGGATAATGATGATAAGCATCTGTTTAATTGACGGTTCTATGCGAACGTGCTAGAATCGCCTTGAATGTGACGTATGCGTATCAGGAGAGAGCGCTCAATGGCTGTCAACGTTCAAGTAGTGCCCGAAACCACCGAGGTGGCAACCGTTCTGACGGTCACCCCAGCGGCAGTGAATATCATCCACTCGCTGCTGGAGCAGCGCAATATTCCCGGCTACGCCCTGCGCGTCTTCGTCTCCGGCGGCGGCTGCTCCGGGCTGCAGTACGGGATGGCGTTCGAGGAAACCCCGCGCGACTTCGACGCGGTGGTCGAGCCGGGCGGCGGCGTTCGCCTGATTGTCGACCCGACCAGCCTGATGTACCTCGAAGGCGCAACCATCGACTATGTTGACAGCCTGATGGGTGGCGGCTTCCGCATCGAAAACCCGAACGCCGTTTCGACCTGCGGCTGCGGACATTCGTTCCACACCAAGGACGACGCTTCGGCGGGTGACGACGGCTGCGGGTGCGGAAGCGGCGGCTGCAGCCACTAGAAAAAGTGCTGAGTACCGAGTGCTGAGTACCCGGTGAGATACAAAAAGAGAAGCCCAGGATTGTTGGAAAGACGGGAGCGATAATGCTCCCGTTTTGTATTTCTACCCCCGGCGCAGGGCGCTGAGCGCCAGACCCAGCACCCCTACCCCACCGAGGATCAGGATCGGCGCGATTGGCGGCACCGAATTACCGTTGGCGACGGGCACGACCGTCGGCTCGCCCGACGAATCCGTGCTGAGCGGCGCGCTGCCGGTCGGAGCGATGGCAGCCATCCCTGGTGGATAGGTGAAGGTCGGCTCCGGCGCGCGCGTGCCGGCGTCGGTCGGCGTCACCGCGCCGGGCGCAACCGCCTGCCGCGCGATAGCGGTAGCCGTCAGCACGCCGCCGGGCGTCTGGGTGATCAGGTTCTGGGTGGCGGTGGCGTTGCTGGCAGAACTGTCCAACGCCGACTCCGAACCGTATGGGTCGATTTCGGGGATATTTGCCGTATTGCCGCTCAGGTTGACCAGCTCACTGTACACCCAGCCGCGTCCGGTCGGCGACGACGGATACTCGAACTGAATCCACGACACGTAGCGCCCGATCACGTTGTAAGTCTCGCCAATGCGGATCGTCCCCAACTGCGCCGATTCGGTGCTCGGCTCGGCGCGCACGTTGGCGAATTCCTTCGCTTCCAGCAGCGCGATCCCTTCGGGTGTCGGCGTGCGCGTGGGCGTCGCCGCTGCGCCTTCCACATTCAGCGATTCGCCCGCCTGCTGTGTCACCGGCGAGAGGTTGATCACCGCCGGGGTTTCGGTCGGAACCTGCGCGATTGGATCCGCCTGCGCTGCCGTAACCTGGCTCAGCATGATCACCCCAATCGCCGTCCAATGTCGAACCTTCATGTGCACAATACTCATTCCATCACAACCAGCATCGAGCGCTGGATTATACCATCACCAGCCCACCTCGTTATCGGCGATATCGCGCCCCTGCTCGGCGACGCGGCTTTCGCCGCCCTTGACCATCCCGCCCTGGTACTCCTGCCCGGCAAGACCGTAGACCGTCCAGCCATCCATGACCAGCGGCGGGCGCTGAACGCCAGGGACGCACCCATCGCACGACACCGGAATCCATTCGCCGTTGTAGCGCCGGGCGATGTGCATGTGCGTCCCGTTGGAGAAGCCACCCTCGCACGACGGTCGCCCGATACGGTCGCCAACCTGCACAACTGTCCCCTGCGCGATGCGATCCCGGCTGGCGATATGCAGATACAGGATCACCCAGCCGGTCGTCTCGTCGCCATCGCCGTCGAGGTCCAGCACGACTGTGCCCTCATCCGTGCGAGCGATCACGCCGGGGGCGAGCGCCGTCGCAAAGTTCTCGGAGACGTAGCAGGCGCTGGTCACGGTTTCGAGATTATCCGGCGGGGCGAAATCGACCGCAGCCCATGCGCTGCCGGAGCCATAGCCGCCGTGCGGACCGCCGGTGAAATACCACACCTGCCCCCTGGGGAACGGGAACGTCAGTTCCGGCTGCTGGAGATTGTTCGGGATGAGCGGCTCGACCGGGTCGGCAAACGGGTCGCCAAAATAGGCGATGTACGTGCGGTACAGCCCGTCCATGCCAACGTCACGTTCCCACGACGCGAGACTCGCGCCGATGCTCAGCACGTACTGCACGCCGACCGTGCCGGGGTTCAGGCGGCGCGCGAACAATCGGCGCTCGCCGCCGCTGAATTCGACGCTGTCCAGCTCGCGCAGATTCCAGCCGTAGTAGCCGTAATTCAGTTGATCGGCTGCCCAGGCAAGCTGGAGATACAGCCCCTTGCGCTGGATGCCGTTGGTATACGGCGGCGCGCCGACGGCGAAATCCTTGTCGGCGTCGCGCGGCGCGCTGCTGCTCAACAGGTGCGTCCGGTACTCGATCAGCGCCAGCAGCAGGCGCGGATCGACGCTGTATTCGAGCGCGACCCGCTGCACGATCTGGGCGGCGGTGTACGGCACGTCGTTGATGGTATCGGTGGCGGTGCGGATGTAGCCCGGCTGCTGGTTGACGAAGCTGGTCACGCTGAAGCTGGGGCTGCCCGGCGCGCGCACCAGCCGGCTGTCTGGCACGATCTTGAAGGCGCTGCCTTCGACGGTCGGCGGGGCTGGCAGGTGAATCACCTGCCCGACGAACAGCGCATCGGGGTTGGGGATGTCGTTGACCGACAGCAGTGTTTCGATACTGACACCGTTCTCCGCCGCGATGGCGTACAGCGTATCGCCCGCCTGGACGACGTAATCCGACGCCGACACGGTCTCGGTTTGCGGGCGCTCCGGGTTGGGCGTTGGATCGATCAGCGTGCCTTCGGGCAGCGGCAGGAGCGTCGGTTCAGGCGTGGGCGGCACAACCGCCGCCGTGCTGGTGGGCGGGAGAAACGTGGCGGTGATGACGATCACTTCCGGCTGGTTGAGCGTGCAGGCAGCGGCAAGCAGCCCGACGACGAACAAAACAGGTGCGAATCTGCGCATACAGATCGCCGGTCAGGTGACGATACTGCGGCTGCTGCGAGAAACTGTGCCGGAGAATGCGCGACCGTGCGTCTGGCAGGGAC
>JADLHH010000137.1 GCA_020848855.1 Anaerolineae bacterium
ATCGTGGCGCTGCGCGACGCCGACACCGAGGAGACGCTCGCCCTCAGCAGCGCCAGCATCGGCGACGTGAACTACCGCATCCTGCGGGGCGCGCGCAGCTATCTGCTGGAAGTGACGCACACCGGCGGCAGCCTGCCAGAGCCGTTCACCGTCTGTCTGGCGACCGAGAGCGGCTCGGTGACCTGCCCGCTCGACTTCGCGCCGGTGGTCGTGGAACCAACGGCTGTCCCGCCCGTGCAGACCGTCGAAGTCGCGGCTCCCACTCTCCCGCCGACCAGCGCCATCCCGCCGACCTTCGCGCCGGTGGTCATCGACCCCAACGCCGCGTGTCAGGTGGTGTCGGCGCGCGGAGTTTCCATCAACGTGCGCAGTGGTCCCAGCCTGAACAACAGCATCGTCGGGCAGCTCCCGCCCAACGGGGCGGGCTTCGTGCTGGGCAGGCTGGCGGACAATAGCTGGTTCCAGGTCAACGTCAACGGCACGCTCGGCTGGGTGTCGGCGACGGTCGTCCTCGTCGGCGGGAACTGCGCCGGTGTGAGCGTGGTCGTGCTGCCCACCAGCGCCCCAACCGCCACGCCGACCACCACCACGACGCCGCAGCCGACCTTCACGCCGACAGCCACGTACACCCCGACGATCACCCCGACCTTCAGCGGGACGTTCCACCTGCCGCCGCTGCAAGTCGTGACGCTGGTCGCGCCGCTTCAGGTTGTGCCGATCAATCCGAAGCTGGATTACACCGCGAACCCGAATTACGGCGCGGCGAACCTGAGCGCCGGCTTCTCGCCCGACCCGTACAGCGTCGGTATGACCAGCGGCGGCAGTGTGGACGTGTCGTATCTCGGCGGAAGCTGCAGCGGGTTCGCCACCACCGCGCCCGACCTGCGCATCAACTTCGGCGGGGGCGGCGCATCGCTGCTGCGCATCTACTTCGTCGGCAGCAGCGGCGACGCGACGATGGTCGTCAACGACCCCTACGGCAATTTCTACTGCGTCGACGACAGCTTCGGCACGGTCAACCCGACCATCGATTTCAACAACCCGGCGGGCGGTTCGTATGACGTGTGGATCGGCAGTTATTCGTCCGGCACGAACATCAGCGGTACGCTGTACATCACCGAAAATTCGGGGAATCATCCGTAACGATTGACGGCGGGGCAGGCGACGAACCTGCCCTGCTTGCGGCTTTTTACAATCGACCTACAGTTGAAGGAAACACTCGCCTTCGGAGGGCTGTTCATCATGCGCACGGCAACCCGCAATCACCGACAACGACTCTTCGCGCTTTTTACATGCCTGTGCATCGTGCTGATGGGCGTCCTGTCTGTCAGCGCACAGGCGCCAACGCCGATCACCATCGGCGAAAACAAGACCGGCAGCGTCGTCGACCCCACTACGGGTGTCGGCTTCGCGCTGTCGGTTGCCGCGCCGCAAAGCGTCAGCATTCAGGTGCTGGCGATCTCGTCCGGCTTCGCGCCGACCTTCCGCGTGATCGATCCCGGTGGCATCGTCATCCTCGACGCCGCGAACCCCGGCACGCAGACCATCGCGCAGGGGACGCCAAATCTGTCCAGCCCCGGCGCCTACACAATCGAGGTCTTCAGCGCGAACGGCGCGACCGGGCAGTTTCTGATCAGCGTGCAGCCAGGCGCGCCGCTCGCGCCGCCGCAGGCGCTGACGCCAGGACAGCCGTTCAACGGCATCGTCAGCCCGCAGACGACCCGGCAGGCGTTCAGCTTCACCGGGCTTCCGAACGACATCCTGGTCGTGATCGTGCGCAGCACCGGCGGCAATGCCGGCACAAATTCCGGCTTGGTCGTCGCCCTGCGCGACGCCGTCAGCAACGAGACGCTCGCCCTGAGCACCACCGCCCTGCTGGGCACGAGCTACCGGCTGCCGAATGTGCTGCGCAGCTACCTGCTGGAAGTGACCCACAGCGGCGGGGGCGGATCGGAACCGTTCACCGTGTGCCTGGCAACCGAAAGCGGCTCGGCGACTTGCCCGATCAGCGGCGGCTCTGCACAGGTCGTCCTGCCGACGGCGACTATTCCTCCGGTCATTCTGCCGTCCCTGACACCGACCAGCGCCGTCCCGCCAACCTTCGCGCCGGCGGTGATCAACCCGACAGGTCCATGCATGGTCGCGTCGGCACGCGGCTTGGCGATCAACGTGCGCAGCGGTCCCAGCACGAACGACAGCATCGTCGGCAGCCTCCCGCCGAACGGCACGGGCTTCGTGCTCGGCAGGCTGGCGGACAATAGCTGGTATCAGGTCAGCGTCAACGGCGTCATCGGCTGGGTGTCCGGCTCGGTGGTGATCACGGGCGGCAACTGCGCGGTGGTGAGCGTCGTCATCCTGCCGACGGCAACCGCGACCGTCATCCCGCCGGTTTCCACGTCCGAAGTGGTGCCCGGCGGCACGGAAACCGCGATTGCCAACGCGAACGCGACCGCTACGCAGATCAGCGTGTACGCGACCCTGTCGGCAGTACCACCGCAGACGCTGAACTACAGCCTACCGCCCAATTACGGCTCAACCAGCCTGACCAGCGGCTTCACCCCCGACCCGTTCACCATCGGCATTACCAGCGGCGGTCCCGTGAACGTCAGTTATCTCGGCGGCGGTTGTTCCGGCTATGCCACCGTCGCGCCGGACTTCAGCGTGAACTACACCAGCGGCGCGTTCCCGACGCTGCGGTTCTATTTCGTGGGCGGCGGAGATACGACCATGACCATCAACACACCAGCCGGCAGCTACTACTGCAACGACGACAGCTTCGGGACAGTCGACCCGACGATCGATTTCAACAGCCCCGCCAGCGGCAGGTACGACGTGTGGATCGGCAGCTATGCTTCGGGCGCGTTCGTGAGCGGCACGCTCTACGTCACCGAAAGCACGAGCAATCACCCGTAGATTTTGAACGTGCAGGGGCATGTGTAACCTTTGGTTGCCTGTGCCCCTACAGCAATTTCGACGCCAGCTTATAGGTGAGCTTCGTCCGCTTGTCGGACACATCCCAGCGGGCGAGTTCGGCGCGCACGAGGTCGGGGTGTTTCCTGCTGATGTCGCGCAGGGCGTTGCCGACCGATTTGCGCAGGTATTCGCTGGGGTCGGCGCGGTGCTGGCTGAGCAGGGCGATGGCGTCGCCGGGATGATCCTTGAAATAGGGGCGTGATGTCCAGATGCGCAGCCCTTCGGTGACGGCGCGGCGCACGTTGGGCGATTCGTCGCTCAGCCAGTCGATGATGGTTGGCAGCGCCCGTTCGTAACCGGTGGCGGCGCAGAAGCGGTCGAACGCCTGCGCCAGAATTTCCTGCGCGCGCCAGTTTGGGTCGCGGCTGACGACGGTGCGCAGGAACAGCAGCGCCATTTCCGACTGCGGCGCTAAATCGCCATAGAGATAGATCGCCAGCATCCGTCCCTGCGTCACCGGCGACACGTACAGCGCTTCGGCGAGCCGCTGGCGGTCGGCGGCGCTCTCGCTGGCGGCGAGTTCTTCAGCGGTTCTCAGGATATCGGTGAAGCCGTGCTGCGTCTTTTCGACGCGGGCGATAAGCTGGTCAATCTGAGCGTTCATGCTGCACCTTCTGTTCGCGTTGGGCTGGGATCAACGGCGGCGGCTCGGCTGAAGCGTCGCGCGGCACTACTGCGACGTATCGCCCGAATCGCCGTTGAGCGGAATCAGCAGCGGGGCGCCGTCGGTGGTCTGCGGCAGCGGCACAGACAGCACGCCGCACTGGCTCATGTATTCCTGAAACGCCGCCAGGCGCTCGCCGTCCGGCTCGTCGGCTTGCTGCTCCATCTGGTAGCCCGTGCGTAGCAGCGGCGTGGCTCGCGGGCAGTCGTTGATGTTGGCATACGTCCGCCCGGCGCGCAGGTAATACAGCGGGTTAGTCGTCCCGGCGTCGATCACGCGCTGGTACAGCTCCGCCGCCGCCGTCTGGTCGCTGAAGCTCTTGATGCCCGCCAGATACACCAGACACGGAATATTAGCCGGGTCGACCTGGATGCAGCGGTTCAGATAATCTTCGGCTTTGCTGGCGTCACCATTCGCCTGATTCTCGATATACCCCAGCATGTAGAGCGCGTTCAGATTACTGGGGTTCGATTCGATGACCTGGGTAAGCTGGTCGAGGGCGAGGGCGCTGTCGCCCTGACCAAAATTCGTCTGCGCCATATCCACCAGCACCTGCGGCAGGTTGGGCGCGAGGTCGTGGGCAATCTGAAAGTCCTCAAGGGCGGTCACGCGGTCGAAATTGCTCTCGGCGTTCCAGCGCCCGCGCGCGTAATGGGCTTCAGGGCTGTCCGGGTTGGCATTGACGGCTTGATTGGCTTTTTCTTCCGCCTGGGCGGGCTTGTCGGCGTCGAGATACGTCTCGGACATGAACGCCAGCGCGGTCGCATTGTTCGGCTCCAGCGCCAGCGACTGCAGCGCGCTGGCGACTGCTTCGGCATAGCGCCCATTGCGCTCCAGCGCCAGCGCGCGGATCGCCCAGGCGTCCGCCGAAAACGGGTTGGCAGTCACCGTGTCTTCGGCTGCCGAGAGCGCCGTCGCATTGTCGCCGTTGATCAGCAGCCCGTAGGTATAGCGATAGTGTATGCGCACGTCGTTGGGCGCGCCGCTCGCCGCGATGCGGTATTCGGACACCGCCTGCTCAATCGCGCCCTGGTTCCAGGCGTTGTCGCCCCGAACGATGTGATCGGCGGGGTCGGAGGTGGGCAGCGCGGTCGGCGCGACGATGGTGGCAATGCCGCCGCGCGCCTGATCGACAGTATCGCTGATGAACTGCCGGACGGGCGGACCCAGTTGGTCGCGCTGCTCGTACACGAACCAGCCGCCCAGAACCACCAGCGGTGTCAGAATCCACAGCCACAGCCAGCGCGTCGAGAACAGATACAGGCGGCGTCGGCGTCCCGGCTGGTAGCGCTTCGGGGTGCGCAGATACATGTCAGCCCCCTATCGGCGTCGGCGGAATGGCGGTGGGCGGGATGGCAGTGGGCAGCGCTCGTCCGCCGAAACCGGTGCAGTTCTGGGTGATCAGTTCGAGACCGTGTACCGTGTTCGACAGCACCGTATCTTCGGGATCGTCGGTGAGCAGATGGCGGCGGTTGATCGAATCGCTGAGGATGTCCCACGCTTCCTGGCAGTCGCCCAGATAGTAATGCGCCAGCCCGCGAATGTAGAAGCATTCGATGTCCTGATCCGCGCGCGGGAGACTCTCCTGAAGCTGGACGCAGCGCTCGAACGATTCAATCGAGCCTTCGTAGTTGCGCTGGGTATACTGCGCCCGACCGAGGTCGCGCAGGGCGTCGGTGTAGTCCGGGTTGATGGCGAGCGCGTCTTCGCAGTAGCCCTGCCCGCGCCGGTGGTCGCCCAGTTCGATATAGGTCGAGCACAAGCGCTGATAGGCTTTGGCGTTGTTCGGCTGCATGGCGAGAACGCGCTCATAGGTGGCGACCGCCAGTTCATAGTATTCGATGCTGGCGTTCGGGTTCAGGTTCGCCAGGCGGCGGTACATGCTCGCCAGTTCGAAGTAGGGCGGCGCGAGGTTCGGGTTCAAGCCGACCGCCTGCTCGAACTGGTCGAGCGCTTCGTCGTTGCGACCGAGCCACACCAGCGCCAGCGCGTAGACACGGTGCGCTGCTGCGTCGTTGGGATCAAGCTCGATGGCGGTTTCCGCCTCGCTCAGCGACACGTCGTAGCGGTCGATGCTGAGATACGCCGCGCTCAATGCCGTGTGCAGCGGCGCGAAATTCCGGTCGATCTGCAAACCCGCCTGCCCAACCGGGACGGCATTCGCCGAATCGCCGTTGAGATCCATCGCCCGCGACTTGATGGCATAGCCGCGCGGGTCGTTGGGGTTCGCCTGAATTGCCTGCTCGCCGATCTGGATCGCTTCGGGATAGAGCGAGGTGTTGTCCACGCCCATCTCGATCAGCACGCGCCCGTACTGGTAGAGATAGTCGACATTTTGCGGCTGCTGCATGATGGCGCGGCGCAGCAGGTCGCGCGCGCCGTCGAGGTCGCCCATCGCGAACTTGTCCACGCCTTCGGTCGCCAGATCGCTGGCGAAGGGCGTCGGCGGCGGCGCCTGCCCGATGGCGTCGAGCGCCATCAACTGGAGCGTACTGAAGTTGCTGTCTACGAAAAAGAGGAAACCGGCGATGATCAGCACGTACAGCAGCAGCCAGCGCCAGATGCCGCGCCTGCGGCGGCGGTCGCTGAAGAAGGGCTGCGAATAATCGCGCTTGATTTGCATCCAATAAAGCCTCAAACCCATGTTCGAGACAGGCGGGTCAGCCCACCTGTAGAAGGCTATTATAAAGAATGCCCGGCGTTTGATCCAATGGTGGGGAACGAAGGCGCATCGAAATCAGCAGGTATGGGTAGGGGCAGACCCGTGTGTCTGCCCCTGCAACCTATGCACTATGGTTGCCAGGGCGAACACGTGAGTTCGCCCCTACAACGCCACTCAGTCGCGCCGCCACACGGTCACGCCGTCGGCGCGCTGTTCCGACGACCATAGTCCGCGTGAGCGCTCCGGCTTGGCGCGGTTCGGCAGCGCCAGCTCGACGAACGGCTCGCGCTCGACGAAACCCAGCCGCCGCGCCGTCGCCAGCGAGCCGAGGTTGTCGTCGTCGGTATCCCACACCGGCAGCAGTCCGCGTTCTAGCGAATGCTCGACAAAGCAGGCGCTCACCAGCGTCGCAAACCCGCGCCGGCGGTAGTCCGGCTCGGTCGCCACCGTGATCAGCGCGTGGTGATCGCTGACGGTGGTCGCGGTGACGCTGCTGGCGACCGCCTCGCCGACCATCACTGCGTAGCCGAAGCCGTGCGCCTCATACGCCTCGTAGCTGCCCCAGTCGTACAGCACGAACGGAACCGGGTAATAGTCACGGTCGAGCCGCTCCGCCAGCGCCCGGTCAACCGGGACGATGCGCGCTTCAGCGGGCAGGCGACCGCGCCAGTCGAGCAGCGGCGTGCCCGGCTGCCACTGAAAATTGCAGCGCCCGATGACCTCGTAGGGAAAATCGGCAAGCAGCGCATCTTTCCAGCCGGTGTTGAGCGGCGCGTAGCCATAGAATTCGGCGAAAACCCCGGCTTCGTCGGGCGCGTCGGCGATGAACCGGCGCAGCACCGGCGCGACCACGCCCGCCGGAAAAAACTCGTAGCTGCGGCACATCAGCGCCGATTCTGGCGCGTCGGCATCGTCCACGAAGATGCGCGCCGCCTGCTTGCCCTCGAACACCGAGTCGTAGCATGGCTGGTCGAACGGCGCGGCGGCGTAGAGCGGCTGGACGCGATCAAATAAGGCAGGCGGAAGCTCAAACAGAGTCTGCAACGTCGTCGCTTAAATAGGCGATCATCTGGGCGCGGGCGTGGTCGCGCATCAGCACTTCAACCTCGGCGGTCTTTTCGGGCGTGACGTGCGCCCACAATTCGGCGCGCATCCGCTCCGGCGAATCGAGGATCGCGCGCAGGTCGGTGGACGTTATTTGCAGCCGCCCACCGTAAACGTCGAGCGTCTCGCTGACGCCGCCGGGGATGACCTGGCGGTAGATGAATTCGCCCCACTCGTGGATGACGGCGTCGTCCAGGAACGGCAGCCAGTGGTGCAGCGCGACATCGTGCAGGCTGCGGTCGAGACGGCTGTCCAGCAGCCGCAGGTCGCGCTCGTCCATGTGGATCAGCAGAATGTGGAGCATGAGGAAGCGCTGCACGCGCGGCGCCCATTCGCGGTCGGCGAACTCCGGTCCGGTCATGTCCAGTGACCAGATTTCGTCCATCGAGATGTGCATGACGTAGCCCGCCAGAAACGCCCGCCATGCCGGGTCACGGACGGCTGCCAGCGCCGGGTAGCGCGCCAGCATCACGCGCCAGGCGTGATCTTCCATCGGCTTGTCGAAGGCGTAGAAATGAGTGTCCTCGCGCCGCAGCCCGGCGAGTCCATGCGCGTCGGCGGCGACGCTGCCGAGCAGATACGCGCCGGGGTGCGCCTTCAGCAGCGCCCGTTGGGCAGCGGGCACGGCGGCATCAGACAGCAAACGCTGCGCGGCGAGCAAATGCGTGAATGGGGTGGGCATTTCTTCACGGACTCGGCTGCGAGCAACTGGGGAGCGCGTCGGACTGTTTCGTCCAGTCGCGCGCGTAAAAAGTCAGGTAATCCTGCAAATGCCGCGACCAGTATTCGTCGTCGTGCCCGCCCACCGGGCTGATGATGTAAGTGTGGGCAATACCACGCGAACTCAGGCGGCTGGAGAACAACTCCAAATCCGTGCCCGCCGGGTCGTCCGCGCCGTTGTCCAGATACATGCGCAGGTTGGCTTCGGCGAGGAACGGCGCGTCGAGCGCCAGTTCCATCGGGTTGAACGCCGACGGGATATTCCCGGCGTCGAGCACGGCGCTGTGCCCGCCGACGATGCTGAACGTGTCCGGGTGGCGCAGGGCAATTTCGAACGCCCAGAAGCCGCCGCGCGAAATGCCGCCGATGGCGCGGTGTTCGCGGTCGTTGATGGTGCAGAAGTCGCGCTCGATGGCGGGAAGCAGCTCGTCCATCACCACCGTCTCGTACGATTCATCGGGCGGGAAGGTGTTCTCCGTGCCGATGCGCCCCATGTTGGGCATGACGACGATCATCGGCGCAAGCGCGCCCACCCGCACACCCTGATCAATCGCCTGCTGGATGCCAAGATTGCCCCACTCCTGCTCGTTCTCCTGCAAGCCGTGCAGCAGAATGACGTAGGGGTAGCGCTTCTGCGTTTCGACGTAGCACGGCGGGATGTACACCCGGTAGCGCAGGTTTTCGCCCGCCGTCTGGCTGCGGAAATCGTCAAACGGGATGATCTGCCCGCCATCCTGCAAACAGGGCAGCGGGGTTGGCGTGGCGGTATCTTGCGGCGTCGGCGAAGGCGGCATGGTGCTGGTCGGCGGGAGCGTGGCGGTTGGCGGCGGAGTCGCCGTACTGACCGGCGTTACGATCACGACCTGCGGAGTCGGCGTGACGAACGGCGAGAGCGGGTCGCAGGCGCAGAGCAGCACAAATGTCAGCAGGATGAGAAGTCGTCGTGTCATGGGGCGTATTATAGCCGCCCCAAGGCAATTTGACACGCGAATTTTCTACGAGGAGATACAGTAGGGGCACGATATATCGTGCCCCCAGGCTAATGCTAACTATTCGATCTGACCACGCTCACGGCGCGGCGACGAACCACACATCGCCACGACCCTGCCCATTGGTATCGCCGGGGGCAGCGTCGTCCTTGAAGAAGTACAGCGGCATCCCGTTGTAGGTCACCTGCAGCGAGCCATCGTCGCGGGTGATCGTGCCGAGCGCCCCGCTGGCGCCCTCACCGGCTGCCAGCCGGACGTTCGCGCCGACCGTCAGCGCGGGCCAGTTGGTCAGGCAGTCGCCGGAACAGTTGCTCACGCCCTCGGTATCGTTGGTGAAGGTGTAGAGCGTCTTGCCGCCCATGCCCGCCGCCAGGAATTCGCCGAGGTCGTCGGTGCTGGTGACGAAAACCGTCTCCGGGGCAATCGTGTACCACTTCTCGCCAACGCCTTCACCCAGCGCGTCGCCGCGATTCACGTCGTCTTTCCAGTAGTACAGCGGCCAGCCGCGATACGTCACCTGAATCGCGCCGTCGTCACGCGTGATCGTGCCCAGTTCGCCGCGCACGTTGTCGCCAGCGACCACCGCATCGGCGCTCTCGACCGTCAGCGCGGGCCAGTTCACCAGACAATCACCGGAGCAGGTGCTTGCGCCGGAACCAGCGGTGTCATTGGTGAACAGGTACAGGGTCATGCCGGTGGGACCGACGAGGAACGTACCCAGATCGGCGTTACGCCCGATGTACACAGTCGCCGGCGGGACGATCCACCACACGCCGCCGACCGCTTCGCCGGTCATGTCGCCGGGGGCTTCATCGCGCACCCAGTAATAGAGCGGCTGCCCGTTGTACGTCACCTGAGTCGTGCCGTCATCGGCGCGGGTGATCGTGCCGAACTCGCCGGGGATCGCCGGGTCGGCAGTCAGCGCGTCGGCGCTCTCGACCGTCAGCGCGGGCCAGTTTTCGAGGCACTGCCCGGAGCAGTTGGACATATCCACCCCGTCACGGTCGAAGGTGTACAGCGTCATGCCGTTGGCGTCGACCATATACTGCCCGCCGTCATCGCCGGCGAGGTTGACCGTGTACATTCCTCCATCCTGTGCGTAGAGAGGAACCGCGATACACAACAGACACACCACGATCAGTAAGTTCCGCAACCTGAACATTCCCAAAGCCTCCATTCCTTAGACACAGTCCGGCGGAGCAGCTACCCCGTCTACTGTGCTGATCGATACGGATGCGCGATTTGGATTTTCGACGGCGCGAAGCCGGTTTTGCGCAGGCTTAGCAAGCCTGTTAGACTCTTGGGCGACTGAGGACGTTATGTATTCGCTAACCGACGACATCCAGTTGATGCGGCGTATCGCTGACCGGGACCAGCAGGCGCTCATGGCGCTCTACCAGCAGTACGGCAGAGCGGTCTTCAGCCTCGCGTATCGCATCCTCGGCAACAGCACGCTTGCCGAAGAGGTCGCCCAGGATACGTTTCTCAAGGTCTGGCACCAGACGACGCGCTGGGATTCGGAAAAGGGCAAGCTCAGGAACTGGCTGCTGACCATCGCCCAGTTCACGGCAATCGACCGCCTGCGCAAAGAGGGACGCCAGCCCGCCATCCACCACGACTCCATCGAAGACACGGACGAGAGCCTGCTCACCGCCCGCAACGATGTGCGCTGGCAGGACGGCACGATCCTGCGGATGCTGGTCAGCCAGCTCCCGGAAACGCAGGCGCATCTGATCGAGCTGGCATTTTTCGAAGGCATGAGTCACGGCGAAATCGCCGAGGCGCTGCACATGCCGCTCGGCACGGTCAAGACGCGGCTGCGCGCCGGGCTGCAACGCCTGCGTGAATTGTGGCTGGAATCAGCGGATCAGACATCTAGTTCCCGGTGAATCAGCGTATAGTGTGTATAGAAAATGAGTAGCAGTACGCAGCAATGAACGCGAATCAACATTCCAACCCCGCCAACGATTGCGATGCTCTGATCGACCTGATCCCGGAGTACGCTTTCGGGCTGACCGATCCTGAGCAGACGCAGCTTGTGGAAGCCAATCTGTCGCGCTGCCCCGGCGTGGCGGCACGTTTGCGGGAATATCAACAGCTACAGGAAGAAATGCGCGCCGCCGTGCCGCAGCTTGAGCCGCCGGCGCAGCTTGGCGCGCGGCTGATGGCGGCTATCGCCGAACCAGCGACCCCAGCCGCGCCCGCTCCGGTCGCGGCTGCCAAGCCGCGCCGCACGATTCGCGCCGCCTGGCTGGTGGCGGCTGCCGCCGGAATCGCGCTGATCGTGACCAACGCCTACTGGCTGTCGCGGGTCGCCGACCTGACGCAAAGCAGCGACCTGCTCAGGACGCTGATCAGCGCGCAGGACAGCAGCCCGTTCGTGCTCACCAGCACCGACGCGCTGCACTGGGTGCGGCTCGCCAACCCCGAAGGCAGCGACTCCGCCGCCTTCATGATGTGGAACAGCGAGAGCAAGACCGGCTTGCTCTATGCCCACGCCTTCCCGGAGCTTCAGGCGGGCTACAAATACCACGTCTGGCTGACGCGCCCGAACGAGCGCGTGTTCATGGGCATCCTGCAGGTGGACGCCGACGGCAACGGCGCGCTGCTGTTCAACAGCCCGGAGCCGATCAACGATTTCGCGTGGGCATGGGTCACTGCCGAGACGGGCGACGGCACGCCCGACGCCCCGGCGGTCGTCAAAGGCGAACTCACCCCGGCGTAAGCGCTCACCCGGTTTGCGCTCCCTACCGAAAGCATTAAAATAGCATAAGAACGTGCTGCATGACGCCCGCAAAGGAAATCGGTATGCTGCCAAGAAATGCTCGACCGCTGTTCCTGCTCCTGCTGCTGTTGTTGTTCGTCGCCGCGCCCGTCATGGCAGCGCCAGTTCTGACGGTGACGATCACGCATACCGGCAACGCGAAAGCCGTCTACACCAACCCGGCAATGAGCGATTTCTCTACCGGTAGCACAAGCGGGCAAGTTGTCGTCTCCCTCACAAACACCGGCGACACGCCAACCGCAGCCAGTCTTGCATTTGATGTGACGCTGGCTGGTGGACTCACCTTCAATTCGTTCGTCAGCAGCTCAACCGGCATGTTTTCATGCGCAGGTGCGACGACCGTGACGTGTACTGCCTCCAGCGCACTTGTCAATGGATCGACTGAAACGGTCACCTTCACGGTGAGCGCGCCGACACAGGGAAACGGACCATTCACCAACAGCG
>JADLHH010000138.1 GCA_020848855.1 Anaerolineae bacterium
AAGCTATCCAGATACATGTTGCCTGGCGCGCGCTGCCGGTCGCCGCGCTGATTGCAGGGTCTCTGTTCCTGCTCGTCAACATTCTGCTGATGCCATCAGCGCTAGAAATCGATCCACTGCTCTTACTGCGGTATCAGGCATCGCTGGTGATGGGGTCGGGTGTTCTGCTGTCGTCCGATGCCAGCGTGATCGTCGTCGGCATCATCGTCCATTATGTGCTGGCGCTTGTGTTTACGCTGATCATCACGATTGTCATCCACCGCTGGGGGCTGGTCGTTGGCATCATCGGGGGGGCGATTCTCGGACTGGCGATCTACGGCATAAACTTGTATACCATGACGTTGTTCTTCCCCTGGTTCTTCGCCATCAACAATAACATCCTCCTAGCCAGCCATGTCGTTTTTGGGGCTGCCGCTGGCGGAATCTATGAATTGCTGGACACGTATGATCTTCCCATCGAAGGAGCACGCACCGATGTATCGACGTAGAACGACATCCGGTGGGGCTATCGGTGGGCGGCTGATTATCGGGGTCGTCCTGGCTATCATCGCATTGATCTCGTATTTCGGTTCGCAGCAGTACAACGAGGTTGTGGGTGAGAACCAGCACGTGAGTATCACGCCCAGCCAGGAGATCGCGCTCGGATTGCAGTCCGCGCCGAGCATGGAACAGGAATTCGGCGGGCTGCTGCGCGATTCGCGCGTTCAACAGGCGGTCGACAGTATCGGAAGCGATATTGTTCAGAGCAGCGTCGCTCAGGATACGCCGTGGCAATTCAATTTCAGCGTCCTGGAAGACCCGCAGACGGTGAACGCTTTCGCGCTGCCGGGCGGTCCGGTGTACATCACTGATGCGCTATTCAGCCGCCTCGAAACAGAAGATCAGCTCGCCGGGGTGCTCGCTCACGAAATCACCCACATCCTTGCGCGGCACAGCGCCCAGCAGATTGCCAAGAGCGACCTGACTAACGGGTTGGTCGGGGCGGTGGGGGTAGCGTCTGGCAGCGCCGATGCGGCGCGCACCGCTGCCGTGATCGCGCAGTTGGTCAACATGCGCTACAGCCGCGAGGACGAGACCCAGGCTGATACGTTCGGCGTCTGTTTGATGATCCAGGCAGGCTACGATCCAAATGGCATGATCGACGTGATGCATATTCTCGAAGCGGCGTCGGGTCCAGGTGGGCAGCCGGAATTCTTCAGTACGCATCCGAATCCGCAGAACCGGATCGAAGCAATTCAGCAAGCGATCAACAACGCCGACCAGAGCTGCCGTGGCTCGTAATCAAACACAAGGACCCCGCTGATAGGGGCGGGGTCATGTGTCATGGATGATGCAACCATCCATGACCGAGTGGAGGTGCGGCTCTCTGCCAAGCCGGTCCGTAAGATTCGAGGCAATGCGTCTACAGGCATAGTTGGCTGTTCAGTTTCGCGGAGCGTAGCCCCAGCCAACCTGGTACGCGCTCGGCTAGCCGATGGGTCTTAGGCGCCTGCTTATCGGCGTCGCAGGGGCAGCACCTCGCCATTAGTGACGCCCATCAATCCACGCGGGCGAGGACGCATGGGACGGACGGCTGGGTTACTTTGACCCAGCACCCTAACTAGGCAGTTTTAGGCTGCGAAAGCCAGAGCAGGTTGGTTGTTCTTGGCATTTATAGCCGTGCCCGTTTTAACGTGGTCAGGCGCCACGGCCTGCAACACGGTCTCAGCCTCCAACGTCGAATCTAGTTCACCCCCGTGTGCATCTGTAATTATACCACACGACTCGCCGCCGTTGAACGGCGAGACAGCCGGGGAAGAATTACGCGGCAATAAAAAGGCGCAGCACGCTGCGCCCCTACAGAAATCATTATCGAGGTACTGCCTACTTCCCCAGCCGCTTTTTGACTTCTTCGGTCAGCGCCGGGACGATCTGGTACAGGTCGCCAACCAAGCCGTAGCGCGCCATCCTGAAGATCGGCGCTTCGGCGTCCTTGTTGATGGCGACGATAATCTGGCTGGTGCGCATCCCAGCCTGGTGCTGGATCGCGCCGGAAATGCCGCAGGCGATGTACAAATCCGGCGAGACCGTCTTGCCGGTCTGCCCGACCTGATGGGCGTAAGGAATGTAGCCGGCATCGACCGCCGCGCGGCTCGCGCCGACCGCTGCGCCCAGGGCATCCGCCAGCGGCTGGATGACGTTGGCAAAGCCGTCCTTCGCTTTCCAGACTGCCGGGTCGCCTTCAGTGCCGGGCGGCACGTCCTTCGGGTTGTTCGCCATGCCGCGCCCACCGGAGACGATGATCGCCGCGTCGGTCAGGTTGACGACGCCGGCTTCCTGCTGGAAACCTTCGACTTTGGTAGCGATCTCATCTTCGCCCAGCGCCGGGGCGACCGTGCTAACCGCCGCTGACGCGCTCGTATTCGGGTCGGAGGCTTTGAATGCCCGCGACGGGACGGTCACGAACTGAGTCGCGCCGGAGATGACTTCGGCTTCGCTCAGCACCTTGCCGGAATAGCCGCCGCGCTCGGCGCGCAGCATCCCGTTATCGCCCACACTCAGCTTGAGCACGTCGGCGAGCATCGGGCTGTCGGTATCGGCTGCCGACGCCGCCAGCAGCTCACGTCCCCGGCTGGTCGCCGCTGCGACGACCGCTTTGGGCTGCTGATCCTGCACCAGTCGGGTCAGGAGCGCAGCATACGGCTCCAGCCGGAAGTCCTGCAGCGTCGCATCGTCGCATACCAGCGCCGCGTCCGCGCCGTAGTGTCCGGCTTCCGCCGCCACCGCCCCGGCGTTTGTCCCGAAGATCAGCGCCGTCAGCGGAACGCCGAACGTGTCCGCGAGCATTCGCCCCGCCACCAGCGCTTCCCAGCGTGCCGGGATCGCCTTGCCGTCGAACGTCTCAATCCATGCGAAAACGGTCATAGCACCTTCTCCTCAAGCAGCCGGTCGACCAACTTAGCGGCTTGCTCGGCTGGCGTACCCTCAATTCGTTCGGATCGCGTATCACGCGGGGGCAGGTTCTTGTATGCCGCCACGCGGGTGCGCATCGTCAGGGCGGGGATACCGAGATCGCCCAGCGACCATACCGGAATTTCTGCCTTCGACGCCTTGCGGATGCCGATGAACGACGGGTAGCGCGGTTCGTTGATATCCTTCATGACGCTGATGACGGCGGGCAGCCGGCTGGTGACGATCTGCTTGCCTTCTTCCAGCAGCCGCTCGACCTTGATCGCCCCGGCGGCGAAGTCAATTGCCAGAATTTTCGAGACGTAACTCAGCATCGTCCAGCCGAGCTTGCGCGCGATCTGGTAATTGTGCTGGTCGGTGCCTACGTCCACGCTTTCCTTGCCGAGGATCACCAGATTCACGCCGCCGATTTTGTTGACGGCAGCGGCGGCGGCAGTGGCATACGCCAGCGAGTCGGCGTCCTGAAGCGAGGCATCCCACACGCGCACGGCTTCGTCGAGTCCCATCGCCAGACTGTGCTTGAGCGCCTCGACGTGCATTTCAGGTCCGATAGCAGCGACGACCGACTTGCCGCCGCCCGCCTTCGCCTGAAGGATCGCTTCTTCGAGCGCGTACTCGTCCCAGGGATTGACGACCGTCGCGGCGTCGCCCCAGGTGACGCTGCCGCTGCCGTCCACCTCGACCCTGGCGGCGGTATCCGGCGTACTTCGAGTCAATACGACAATAGTCAAGGTCAAAACCTCCATGCAAAAAGCAGTTGTTGGAACGCCGATTGTACCCTAGAGTGGCGGGTTTAATCAAATAGCGATTCGATTAATTGGGCGGCGTGTGAGGTAGGGCATCGCCGGAGCTGATGGAGCATTGAAAAACCCCTCACCCTGCTCACATTCGTGAGCCGTCCCTCTCCCACACCGGTGGGGCGAGGGACAAAAACCGTTCTTCTCCCCTCTCGCACGCAAGCGCCGGGAGAGGGGAGAAAACAACAGCCCGGCGATGCCAAATTCCTAGCGATATATCCCCGATATTCACCACTGCCCGATAAAGGTCACTCTGGTGCGGCGCAGCAGACCGGACTATACTTCTCGCCGTCTTCCTGAGAGATTCCTTTCGGGGCGCAGTTCGACAATCGTTACGATTGTACCTGCGCCCTGTTTTTGTGCCGGTAGGTGATGATGCAGTGGCTCACGCTGTTCGTCGTTGTGGCGACTTACGCTGCCGTTGCTGTCGGGCGCATCCCGCGACTGCGCATGAACCGCGCCACTATCGCGCTGGTCGGAGCGGGGGCGCTGGTCGCCGTCGGCGCGATCACGCAGGAGCAGGCGTTCGCCGCCATCGACCTCGGCACGCTGGTGCTGCTGGGCGCGATGATGATCATCAACGTCAACCTGCGGCTGTCCGGGTTTTTCAACCTGGTGACGGCGCGGGTGGTGAAGCTCGCGCGCACGCCGCGTATGCTGCTCGCGCTGATCGTCGTGGCGGCGGGCGTGCTGTCGGCAATCTTCCTCAATGACACGATCTGCCTGATGATGACGCCGCTGGTGGTCGAACTGACGCTGCGGCTCGAGCGCAAGCCGATTCCGTACCTGATCGGCTTGGCGACTGCGACCAACGTCGGCTCGACGGCGGCGATCACCGGCAACCCGCAGAACATCATCATCGGGCAGGCGAGCCACATCCCCTACGTAACGTTTCTGGCGCATCTGGCGCCGGTCGCGCTGCTGGGCTTGGTCGTATGCTGGGGGGTGATTGTGCTGATCTTCCGCGACGAGTTTCGCGGCGAACTGCAGCCGGTCAGCCTGCCGCCGATTCGCATATATCCACCGCTACTCAACCGGTCGCTGCTGGTGGTCGCCGGGCTGATGATCGCGTTTCTGGTTGGCTTCCCGATCACTTCGGCGGCGGCAATCGCGGCGGGGCTGCTGCTGGTCTCGCGGGTGCGCCCGGCGAAGCTGCTCGACATCGACTGGGGGCTGCTGGCGTTTTTCGCCGGGCTGTTTGTGGTCACCGGTGCGATAGAAGCCAGCGGGTTGAGCGAGAGCCTGTTCGCGGCGACCGCGCCGGTGCTGCGGGGCGGGGTGGCGTCGTTCAGCGTGGCGACGGCGGCGCTGAGCAACGTCGTCTCGAACGTGCCGGCGGTGCTGCTGCTGCGCCCGGAAGCCGCCGCGATGCCCAACCCGCAGTTGGGCTGGCTGACGCTGGCAATGTCGTCGACGCTGGCGGGCAACCTGACGCTGCTCGGCTCGGCGGCGAATTTGATCGTCGCCGAGCTGGCTGCCCGGCGCGATGTCGAACTCGACTTCATGACGTATCTGCGGGCGGGCGTGCCGATCACGATTCTGACGATCCTGATCGGCATCCTGTGGCTGAGCGTGTTCCCCTAATTACTTGGGTAGTTGCGCGTTTTGCTATCTGATATGCTCGTCCTGTATTCAGATCAGGAGGCATTGATGATTCTCTCGACAACCCCGACACTGGAAGGCAAGCCGATTTCGGAATATCTCGGCTTGGTGACCGGTGAAACCATTCTCGGCGCGAACATCGTCCGCGACTTCATGGCGGGCATCACCGATATCGTGGGCGGGCGCTCACGCGCATACGAAGCGTCGCTGGTTGAAGCCAAAGAGACCGCGCTCAGCGAAATGATCGAGCGGGCGCGCGGGCTTGGCGCGGATGCCATCGTCGGCATCGACCTCGACTACGAGACGGTCGGGCAGGGTTCAATGCTGATGGTCTCGGTCAGCGGAACGGCAGTGCGGCTGAGCTAACGTTTCTCCTAAAACAAAAATCCCTCTCCACTTCGAGAGGGATTTTTTGACTCCGTCCTCAGTCCTGAAACCTCAGTCCTGCGTTAGCTGTTCGCCGCCGTGTAGTTAAGCAGCAGCGCGGCGATCACGCCGGGAATCCAGCCCGCCGCCGTCAGGATCAGCACGATCAGAAACGTCCCGCAGCCCCGGTCGATCACCGCCAGCGGCGGGAAGATAATGCACACGATTGCGCGACCACATCCCATCGGAGGAATCTCCTTCTCTTACCGTCGATTCACTACCATATACGTCGGGCGCGGGCGAAAGTTGCTGGGGGATGCGGCTTATGCTCCAATTGGCGCGGGAGGCAGCGATGAGCGAAATCGACCGGCGCGGAATGCTCGACGACGACGTATTCGAGTACCGCGCGCTGAAGGACGGCAAGGTGCTGATCTACTGGCGCGGCAGGCATGTCACGACGCTGGCGGGCAGCGCCGCGCAAAAATTCCTGCGCAAAATCGCAGGGTTGGACGGCAAAGCGGCGCAGCTCGTCATGGCGAAAGCCAGCGGCAACTTCAAACGCGGGAACGAGCGCTAGCGTTTGACAAGGCTCAGTTTTCGCGGATGAACGCCGCGACCCGTTCCGCGACCTGCCGCGCCGTCTCTGGCGTCAGGTGCAGCCCGTCGAACGTGAAGCTGAAGCCGCCTGCTTTCCGCGTGCTTTCGTAATCCTTCCAGCCGCGTTTCTGCCGCGCGCCAATCGTCAGGATGTAGTCAATCGCCAGCGGTGGGCGCTGCGGCACGTCGTGGTCGGGCAGATGTTCAGCGAGGTCGAGCACCGGGATATTGAACGAACGCGCGACCTGCCTGGCGCGTTCGTTATAGTCCTTTTGCGCCGCGACGGTTTCCGGGTTGTACTCGTTCATCTCCAGCCCGATCCACACCAGCATGTGCGCCAGTTGGAGCTTTGTCAGCAGGTCGCGGTATGCCGTCTCGAACTGCTCCGGCGTCACGACGCCGTCCGGGATGTCCTGCGCCTGCCGGTAGTAGGAGCGCGTTTTCGGCTGGCTGTAGCTGATCGCGTCGTTGCCACCGACCATGACGAACACGCCATCCGGCTGGTGGCGCAGCACGTCGTCATCAAGGCGGCGCAGCAGGTTGATCACCGTGTTGCCGCCCACGCCCGCGTTGATCCATTCATGTTCGGGCGCGAGCTTGACCAACTCCTGAAAATAGCTGCCGCCATAGCCGACCCACGTCAGGCTGTCGCCCAGACACACAATCTTCACGCTGACTCGCTCCCTGATAACCTGCCTGTCATGACCTCACCCTCAATTCCTTTCCACAACGTAGAGTGGGAAGCCAGGCGGCGCGAATGCCGCGTATGTGCGTGAGGTTATGTTCCACCCGTACAAAGCCCCATTGTATCAGCGCGCCGAAAATGTGGTATGCTTTCCCGGTTTATCGCAGCGGAGAAGGGGAGAAGCCTATGTTCAAGGATCGCACGTCTGCGACGATTATCATTCTCGCCGTGCTGGCGCTTATCGTGATGGGCGCGGCGATGGTTGCTTCATCACAAAATCGAGCCATGCAGGTGCAGCAGACTGCCGAGCGCCTGACCGCGCTCGCGCCGACCAACGAGGTGCTGACCCGGGCTGCCGCCGACCGTCTGGCGACGCAGGCGATTGTCGATGCGACCGCGACCGAAGTGGCGGCGCAGGCGATGGTGACGTCGGTCGCGCTGGCGACCAACGCCGTTGGCGATGACGTGCAGACCACCGACAGCGGCTTGCAGTACCGCGTCATCACCGAAGGCAACGGACCCAAGCCGACCATCAGCGACACCGTGACCGTCAATTATCGCGGCGTTTTCACAGACGGCACGGAATTCGACAGCTCGTATTCGCGCAACCAACCGGCGACGTTCCCGCTCAACCGCGTGATTCCTGGCTGGACGGAAGCCCTGCAGTTGATGTCGGTCGGCTCGAAGTACGTTTTTACGGTGCCGTCCGATCTGGCGTATGGTGAGGATGGCTATGCGCCGGTAATTCCGCCCAACGCCACGCTGATCTTTGAAATCGAACTGCTGGATATCGCTGTGCCGCCGACGGCTGCGCCGACCAGCACGCCGCAAGCGACCGAGGAAGCGACGGCGGAAGCCAGTGCCGAAGCAACGGCAGAAGCGACAGCCGAAGCGACCGCCAGTTCCTGATTTAAGAGAGGATTGACCCGAATGGCAGAAATTCACACGACCGCGAGCGGACTCCAGTACGAAGTGCTGATCGAGGGCGACGGCGCGAAGCCGAAGGCGACCGATACGGTGGTCGTTCACTATCGCGGCACGTTCCCGGATGGCAAGGAATTCGACAGCTCCTACAAGCGCATGGAGCCGATCAGCTTTCCGCTCAACGGCGTGATCGCGGGGTGGACAGAGGGCTTGCAGTTGATGCCGGTCGGCTCGAAGTACCGGTTTGTTATCCCGCCCGACCTTGCCTATGGCAAGCGCGGCGCGGGCGGCGTCATTCCGCCCAATGCTACGCTGGTCTTCGAGGTCGAATTGATCGATATTGAGTAGGGCGGGGCGTTTGTGCGAGCGCACGGCACGTTATAACAGAAGGGGCAGACACACATGGGTCTGCCCCTACAAGTCTCCGGTTATCTTCCTGCAAGCATCGCTTCGACCATCTGCACGATTTCGATCACGCCCGGCAGCTTCTCCTGCCACAGCACCGCCACCGGCAGCCTCAGATGTTCCAGCACCCTGCTGCGGTACGCGCCGCCTTCGTCCGGCTCGATGCGCTGATACTGCCCGTTTTCGTCTAGCTGGTTGAACAGCGCTTCCTCGAACTGGTGGTCGATGATCCAGTATTCACGTACACCAGCGATTTCGTATTCCCGGAATTTCTCGACCCGGTCGCGCCGCTCACCACTCCGCGATATCACCTCGATCACCAGATCAGCCGCACCGACGACCTGATTGTGCTGCAAAAAGCCGAGGCTAGGCGGAAGCAGCACCTGAATATCCGGCGCGCGGGCGGGCAGGTCGGTGCGTGGGCGCATGATCATCGGGTCCTGCACCACGCGACCGCCGCCCGTCCGTTCCAGATAAAGCGAGAGCAGAATACGGAAGAATCCGGTTAGTGCGTCGTGGCGTTCTTCAATGCCGGGCATCCTGATCACGCATCCTTCGTACCATTCGAAGTGCCCCTCGCCGAAATCGCCGCTCAGAAAATCATCATAGGAGACGTTCTCGGCGACGACTTCGCCACTGAGGCTGATTTTGGTGACCGGTTCCAGTTGGGCTGCCGTCTGCATGAGGTTGCCCTTCTCCCAGTAAGTCGTTGTGCGATGGACTCCATTATACGGCGGGTTTACGCCTCGTCCTGCCAGTAGTCGGCGTCGTACGCGGGCAGCTCGCAGCGCAGCGGGTGATCCTCGCGGTAGCCGAGCGCGTAATCCGCCTGCATCAACTGGTGAATCTCGCTTGTGCCTTCGTAGATCACCGCGCCCTTGCTGTTGCGCAGATAGCGTTCGACTGGATACTCGTCGCTGAAGCCGTATGCCCCATGAATCTGCACGGCTTCCAGCGCCGCCTGCACGCTGTGATCGGTGGCGTACCACTTGGCGAGGCTGGTCTCGCGGGTGTTGCGCTTGCCCTCGTTCTTCAGCCAGCCGGCTTGCAGGTAGAGCAGCCGCGCGGCGTCGTACCACTGCTGCATGAAGCCGATCTTCTGCTTGATCAACTGGTGTTCGGAAATTGCCTTGCCGAAGGTTTTGCGCTCTTTGGCGTAGGTCATGCTGTCTTCGAGGCAGGCGCGAATCAAGCCGGTCGCGCCGCTGCCGACTGTGTAGCGCCCGTTGTCGAGCGCCGCCATCGCAATCTTGAAGA
>JADLHH010000139.1 GCA_020848855.1 Anaerolineae bacterium
CTCAGTCCTGTTATTCCAGTCGGATGCGCGGGTTGAGCAGCGCGTAGATCAGGTCGGCGGCGAGGTTCGCCAGCGCGAAGCTGATGATGATCACCATCACGACCGCCTGCATCAGCGGGATGTCTTTGCGCTCGACGGCGCTGGTCATCAGCCGCCCCAAGCCGGGATAGCTGAACACGTTTTCGATGACGATCAGTCCGCCGATCAGCCAGCCGAATGACAGCGCGATCACCGTGATGGTCGGCAGCAGGGCGTTGCGCAGGACGTGCCTGAAGATCACCTGGCGCTGGGGCATCCCCGTGAGGATCGCCGTGCGCACGTAGGGCTTCTTCATCTCGTCGATCACGCCGGCGCGGGTCATGCGGACGACGTATGCCATCAGTACGAAGGTGGCGGCGATGGCGGGTAGCGTCAACTGGCGCAGCCAGTCGCCGAAGGTCATATTCGGCGTCAGGGTTGAACTCGCCGGGAACCAGCCGAAGCCGAGCGCCAGCACGTTGATCAGCACCAAGCCGGTGACGAATTCCGGCAAGCCGACGACCGACAGCGTCAGCACCGAGATCAGGCTGTCAGCCCACTTGTTTTCGTTCAGCCCGGCGAGCACGCCCAGCAGGATCGAAATCGGCACACTGATCACCAGCGTCAGCCCGGCGAGGCGCAGCGAATTGCCAAGCCGGTCCATCACCAGCGGGCGGATCGGCGCTCTGCCGCTGGTGAACGACGTGCCCCAGTCGCCCTGGACGAAACCGCCGAGCCAGTTCAAGTACTGCATCGGCACGGGATCGTTCAAGCCGAGGTCTTCGCGCAGGTTCTCGATGGCTTCCGGGCGGGCGTCGCGCCCCAGAATCAGGCGGGCAACGTCGCCGGGCAGAAGCTGCGTCAGCCCGAAGACCACGACCGAGGTCAGCAGCAGCGTGATTGCCAGCAGGGCGAAGCGGCGGAGCAGATAGCGCAGCATCAGGACGACTCCGGCTTGCGCTCGGCGGGTAAGGTGTGCTGCAAAACCGCCAGCTCGTCCACCGGGATGTGGCAGCGCAGGAAATGACCGCCGCCGGCGTCGCGCCAGGGCGGATTCTCCTGCTCACAGATCGCGCCGAGCTTGCGCGGGCAGCGGGTATGGAAGCGGCATCCTTTCGGAATGTCGCGGGCGCTGGGGATGTCGCCATCCAGCCGGATTTGCTTGCGCTTCACGGTCGGATCGGGGACGGGAATTGCCGAGAGCAGGGCTTCGGTGTAGGGATGCGACGGCGCGCTGTAGACCTGCTCCGCCGTGCCTTCCTCGACAATCTCCCCCAGATACATGACCACGATCCAGTCGGCAAGGTAGCTCACCACGTCGAGGTTGTGCGAAATCAGCAGGTAGGACGCGCCCTGCTGCGCGCGCAGGTCTTTGAGCAGGTTGAGGATGACCGACTGCACCGACACGTCGAGCGACGAGGTTGGCTCATCGGCGACGATCAGCGCCGGGTTGGTGGCGAAGGCGCGGGCGATGGCGACACGCTGCTTCTCGCCGCCGCTCAGTTCGGCGGGGTAGCGGGTCGTATACTGCGCCGACAGCCGCACCGCGCCGAGCAGGTCGACCACGCGGGCATCGCTCTGTGTCTTGCTCAGTTTCTCGTGGCTGAGGCGCTGGAGCGTGCGCGCGATCTGCTGCCCGATGGTGAGGTAGGGGTTGAGCGCGTCGTTGGGGTTCTGGAAAACCATCTGCAATTCGCGCAGCGCCTCACGGGAACGCTTCTTCAGGTCGAGATTGAGCGGCAAATCGAGCAGCTCCATCTCGCCGGAATCTGCCGTCTCCAAGCCGACGATCAGCCGGGCGAGCGTGGTTTTGCCACTGCCGCTCTCGCCGACCAAGCCGAGCGTCGAGCGGGCGCGCACCCGCAGCGACACGTCATCGACGGCGCGCACGGTTTCGGGCTCGCGCAGGGTGAGGCGGTCGAACAGCGACGGCTTGCCGAAGTATTTGTACAGGTGGCTGGCTCGCAGCACGTAGCCTTCGCGCGGCGGCACGCTGGCTCCCTGCTCCGTCGGCTCGGTGTCGATCACCAGCGATCCGTCGGCGATCTCGCGCCAGCGGTGGCACTTGACCAGCCGCCCGTCGTCCAGCGCTTCCAGCGGCGGCTTGACTTCGCGGCAGAGGTCGAGCGCGGCGGCGCAGCGCGGCGCGAACACACAGGCGTGGGAGCGTTCCGCCAGCGACGGCGCGACTCCTTCAATCGTCGGCAGCCGCGTTTCGACGCCAACCGTCGGGCGCGGCAGGCTCGCCAGCAGACTGATGGTGTACGGGTGGATCGGGCGCTTGTACAGGTCGACCACCGGGGCGCTCGCCATGACTTCGCCGCCGTACAGCACGGTCACGCGGTCGCATAGCTGGGCGATCAGCCCCAGATCGTGCGAGACGTACAGCGCCGCCGCCTGATTGTCGCGGATCAACTCACGGAACAGATCGACGATCACCGCCTGCGTGGTCACGTCGAGCGCGGTCGTCGGCTCGTCCAGCACCAGCAGCCGTGGCTGCGTGCTGAGCGCCATCGCAATCGTGACGCGCTGCTGCATTCCGCCGCTCAGTTGGTGCGGGTAGCGCCGGGCGACCGCTTCGGGATCGGCGATTTTGACGCGGCGCAGCATCTCGACCGCCTGCGCTTCCGACTCCGCTTTCGACAGACCCCGATGCAGGCGCGTGACCTCGGCGATCTGGTCGCCAATTCGGTACGACGGGTTGAGCGACGCCAGCGCGTCCTGCGGCACAAGGCTGATCTGCCGCCCCCAGATGTGCCGCATCTCGGCGAGCGTTTTGGTGAGCAGGTCGTCGCCGTCGAGCAGCACCCGCCCGGACGTGATGCGCTCGTTGGGCGCGAGGTAGTTCATCAGTGCCAGCGCCAGCGTCGACTTGCCGCTGCCGCTCTCGCCGACCAGCCCGTGAATTTCCAGCGGGTCGATGGTCAGCGACACGTCGTTGACGACGTTCAGCCAGTGGCGGTCGAGCCGGTAGTCGATATTGAGATGTTCGGCACGGATGATGGGGCTAGGCACGGACTCTACCTCCTCCCCGACCCTCCCCCGAATTCAGGGGAGGGAGCAAACGCCGTACTTGGCGTCGGCTGTGGTGGATGTTGGCTCGCTTGCGCAATTTGCGCATGAGACGATCGGGTTTGTGCCCCTCTCTGAATTCGGGGAGGGGCAGGACGACCGAAGGTCGCACGGGGTGGGGTAAATGGCTTCATTCGATCTGCCCCTCGTAGCGGAAGACGCGGCGCAGCCCGTCCGAGAGCAGGTTGACGCCGACAATCAGCAGGGCGATGGCGGCGGCGGGCGCCCACAGCGCCCAGGGAGCCTGCGCGAACGAGTCGCGGGCTTCGTTCACCATTCGCCCCCAGTCGGGCGAGGGCGGCTGCACGCCCAAGCCGAGGAAGCCGAGCGACGCCGTCAGAAAAATGGCGTAGGAGAAGCGCAGCGCGCCTTCGACCGCCAGCGCGGGCAGTACGCCGGGCAGAATTTCGCGGAACATGATGTACAGCGTCGATTCGCCGCGCAGCTTCGCCGCCTCGATGAAGCCATAGGTGCGGATACTCAGCGTGGCGCTGCGCACCACCCGCGCGACAATCGGCGTGTACAGCACGACGATCACCACAATGATGCCCACCTGCGACGGACCAATCGTGCCGAGCATGACCAGCGCCAGCACCAGCGCCGGGATCGCCAGCAGGCTGTCCATCACCCGCGAGACGACCTCGTCGATCCAGCCACCATAATAGCCGACGAACAAGCCGATGCACGTTCCGAAGAACACCGCCAGCGCCGAGGTGATCAGTGGCAGGGTGATGATGTCGCGCGCGCCCCACAGCACCCGGCTGAAAACGTCGCGCCCCAGCCGATCTGCGCCGAAGATGTACTCCGGCGATGGCGCATGGCGCGCGGCATCCGGCAGGATGGCGTCGTAGCGGTATGGCGCGATCACCGGTCCGAAGATTGCCAGCAGCACGAACACAACCACGATCACCAGACCCAGCAGCGACAGCGGGTTGCGCGCTAACTGGCGCAGGATGCCGCCGAACGCGCGAACGGCGCGCATCGGCGCTGGCGCGCGCCTGGTCGGGGAATGGGTGTCGGGTTGGATGAGGGTCATTGAATGAAATGTGGGGCGTACACACGGGTACGCCCCTACTAAATACCTAGCTGCTGACGGAAACGGTGCGGTAATCGGTCAAGCCGGGGAAGGGCGCGAGTTCGAGACCTTCGACCGAGTTGCGGATCGCGCCGACTGTCGGCTGGAAATACGGGATGATGATCGGTCCGCGCTCCACGAAAATCTGGCTGATCTGCGCGTAGATTGCCTTGCGGGTTTCTACATCCGGCGTCTGGCTTGCCTGCCGGATCAGTCCGTCGAGTTCCTCGTCCGCCCAGTGGCTTTCGTTGTAGATGCCGTCGATGGTGAAGGCAGACGCCAGTTCGGTCTGCGGCGACGGCTGAGCGCTCCAGCCGGTGATGCCGAGGTCGGCCGCCAGCCAGTTGTTCGGGTTGCTGGAGTCGTAATACAGGTTCTCCGGCACGGGCTGCAGGTCGATGTTGATGCAGCCGGTCGCCGCCCACTGCTGCTGGATCGCCGGGGCGAGGTTGTCGAAGTCGAGTGCGTGTTCCGGGTAGTAGAGGGTCGCCACCAGCGGGTTTTTACCGGCGTCGGTCAGCAGTTGGCACGCCATCGCCGGGTCGTAGGGCTGGTTCTCGATACTGCTGTCGTAGTAATCGCCATAGGCGGGCGCGATCGGGTCGTTGTTGCCGACCGTGCCGCTGCCTTCGGCGACCAGTTCGTTGAGCGCGGCGCGGTCGGTGGCGTACTTGAGCGCCTGCCGCACGCGCACGTCCTCACCCAGCGATCCGGCGTCAGCGCGGACGCGCAGCACGCCATGCAGGCTGGTCGATTTTTGGATGACGGTCACGTCGCTGCTGCCGTCGAGCCGGGCAAGCTGGTCGTTCGGGATGCGGAAGATGAAGTCGACCTGCCCGCCGAGCAGCGCATCGACCTGCGCGACCTGCTCGTCAATGTAGACGAAATCGAGTTCGCTCAGCTTCGGCTCGCCGGCTTTCCAGTAATTCTCGTTGCGTACAAACACGGCGCTCGCGCCGGGATCGAAGCTCTGCAGGATGAATGGTCCCGTGCCGTTGAAATTGACGTAGGGGTTGTCGCCCTCGGCGATGACGTTGGGAGTATCCTGCCCGTCCCGGATGATCAGCGCCTGCCGCGCCGCCACGCCGAGCAGGAAGTCGGCGTTGACCTGTGGGAGCGTGAACACGATGGTGCTGGCGTCCGGCGCGGCGATTTCGAAGTCGCCGAGTAGATTGAGCGCGGGCGAGCCTTGATCCTTCAGCCGGTTGAACGTCCAGACCACGTCCGCCGACGTGAACGGCGAGCCATCGTGGAAGGTGACGCTCTGCGCCAGATTGAAGGTGTAGGTCAGACCGTCGTCGCTGATTGTCCAGTCGGTCGCCAGGTTGGGTCCGACCGACGAATCGGGCAGGACTTCGACCAGATAATCGTAGATCGAGCGGTTGAACGCGATTTCCGAATCGGCGCTGTGCTGCGCCGGGTCGAGCACGACCGGCGCGTTGACGCCGACGCGCAGCACGCTGCCATCCTGCGCGAACACCACCGGCACCACCGCGACGGCGAGCAGCAGGGCGACGATTACGAAGAATACGAGGTGGCGAAAGGTCGTTCTCTGGCGAGCGAACACCATAAATGCCTCCGTTGGGTCGAATGAGAATACAGCAGATGAATTTCAGATACGGCGCCGGTTATGCAGGCTTAGACGCCTGTTGACCCGTGAATGTTACTTCCGATTTCGCGCTTTGGCTCGTGCAAGTCGCGCTGGAACCGCTGCCCACATTCCCATAATTACCTCAGACTGTTAACCCTCAATGTCATAATCCGAGAAGATTGTGAAAGTGTTACAGAGATTCGTGCCGGGGCGAGTATTTGCTCAGAATGGCGCTGTCCAGCGCCCCTCCCGCAAACTGACTTATCAGCGCCGACAGGTTGCCGACCGCGATCTCGACCAGCGGGCGCGCGTTCGGATGGTGCGCCTCGACCGTCACCAGCAGGTCGGTTGTGTCCTCGCGCGAGGCGCTCTGGTCGCTCTGCCGCCAGCACCAGCGCCGGGCGAACACCAGACCGGCGTCGTCCACGAAGATCACTTCGCCAAAGTCAGGGTGGTCGATTTCCGCCTGTCCCAGATTGGTGAAGCGCTCCGAGCCGTCGGCGAAGCGCACGGTGATCGCGCCGCACGCCGCCCGCAGGTCGAACATGGCGACCGGCAGCGAATAGCGAATGCTCACCAGATTGCCGATATCTACCAGTGTATTGATGCTCGGCACGTCGCCCTGCTTGGTCAGGCGGCGGAGCAGCGCTTCGCTGGCGCTGCGAATCTGCGTTGGGTCGACGCCGAAGCTGCGAAATACGCCGCGCCACGCCGACAGCGCCTCGATCTGGCTGAGCGGCGTCGTGCCGATGCGTTCGAGCGCCGCCTGCTGCTGAAGCCGGTAGGCGTCGAGCAGGGCAGGCGGGGTCGCGCCGTTGCGGACGCCGCGCGCGACGATCACCCCGGCGACGAGGTTCGGGTAGCTGTTGAGCACGTCGGGATGATATTGAAAGACGGTCATCGCGGGCGTCGCATTCCGCCCTCGGAGATGACCCCGATGACCACCAGCAGGATCAGCCCGCCGCAGCAGACCAGCGTGACGGTGCGCCCGATTTCGGACGTGAAAAAGGCGACCAGCCCGACGACGATCATCACCACGAGGATGACCCAGAACAGGCTGCGCGAACGCTGCGAGAGGTTTCGGTAACGGTTCATGGTCGCTAGTCCCATAATACGTAAACCTATGGCGTTTGTACCATGTTGCCGGTGCTCACGCCAGCGTTCATTAAGATATCTGGACAGCAGATTGTGCAGACCCCCCATAATTGGGAGGCTGCAATTCGGAGGATTCCACTAGATTTGGGAGATTGGTCTTGATACAATCTTGATGTGTTTATCGTCCGTCCAATTTCGAGTGCAATGGCTACCAAGAGATGGCTCCAGCCATCTTCGGTTTTGATACAGGGGAATTCCGCGCCTCAGGAGCAATCTTGGGGTCTCTTCAGCCCCCCATCTTCTAAAAGCCACCTTCAGGGTATTTATCGCAATTTACCTGCAAGATTTAAAGATCGGCAGATAAACTGTCGGTCATCGTTTGCCATTTCGCCCAGAAAATAGAGGGAACTACCCGCTATGGCTGTCAACGTTAGACGACTGCTGCTCGGCAAGCGGCTCCAAACAGAAGATCTCCCGCATCAATCCATCAGTAAGAAAGTTGGGTTGGCGGTATTTGCTTCGGATGCGCTCTCATCAACCGCCTACGCGACCGAGGAAATCCTGATTGTCCTTTCGGCGGCGGTCGGCGGGCTGGCGCTGTGGTCGGGCGAGAACGGCACTATTCTGGGCATGTCGATCCCAATCGCGATCGCCATTGCTATTCTGCTGGCGATCGTGACGATCTCCTACCGGCAGACGATTTTCGCCTATCCCAACGGCGGCGGCGCGTATATCGTCGCGCGAGACAACCTGGGCGAAACCCCGGCACAGATCGCCGGCGCGGCGCTGCTGACCGACTACATTCTGACGGTCGCCGTGAGTATCTCAGCAGGCGTCGCACAGATCACGTCGGTTTTCCCGGCGCTGCTTCCCGTGCGAGTCGAGATCGCCGTCGCGGTGATTGCGTTGTTAACCATCGTGAATCTACGCGGCGTGACCGAAAGCGGGCGCATCTTCGCCATACCGAGCTACTTCTTCATCTGCATGATGTTCCTGACGTTGATTATCGGCTTCGTGCGTTATGTGACCGGGACGCTGCCGGTTGTTGAAGGCGTCGAAGCGCTCCGGCATGACGTAATCGAGCCGCTGGGCTTATTCCTGATTCTGCGGGCGTTTTCAAGCGGCTGTACGGCGCTAACCGGCATTGAAGCGATCTCGAATGGCGTCACGGCATTCAAGCAGCCCCGCAGCCGGAACGCGGCGGTCACTTTGACTGTCATGAGCGTCATCCTGATTACCCTGTTCCTGGGCATCACACTGGTCAGCAACCAGATTCACGCGCTGCCGAGCGAAAGCGAGACCGTGATTTCGCAGATGGGGCGCACGATCTACGGTGACGGCAGCATCTTCTACCTGATGCTGCAAGCCGGCACGGCAGTCATCCTGTTGATGGCTGGAAACACCAGTTATGCTGGTTTTCCGCGCCTGGCATCATTGATTGCCGCCGACGGTTTCCTGCCACGCCAACTGACGTTTCGCGGTGGACGGCTGGTCTTCTCGTGGGGTATCCTGGCGCTGGCGGGGCTGGCGGCGATTCTGGTTGTGGTGGGCGATGCGCGCACGACGGCACTCATCCCGCTGTACGCTATCGGCGTATTCCTCAGCTTTACCATTTCGCAGGTCGGAATGTTTGTCCATTCCCGCAAGATCGGCAAGCTCAAGCCCGGCGAAAAAGTTCAGGGCTTGGAGACGATGCTGGAATACGATTCGCATTGGCGCACGAAAGCCGCGATCAGCGCCATTGGCGCGCTGTGTACGTTCGTGGTGATGCTGGTATTTGCCGTGACGAAGTTTACGCACGGCGCGTGGTTCGTCGTCGTGCTGATCCCGGGGCTGGTGCTGGTTTTCTTCCGCATTCATCGTCACTACAAGGAAGTGGCGCGCGCCCTGAGCACCAGCAGGCAGAACGTGAAAGTCGACCTGACAACCCGCCCGGTGCAAACGCTTATCCTGGTGGACGACGTTCACGCCGAAACCGTGCGTATGGTGAACTTCGCCAAGTCGCTTGGGCATCCCTGGAAGGCGGTTCACATCGGCGTTAACCCTGACAAGACGACGATTGTGCAGGAGAAATGGAAGAAGCGAATTGGCGAAGGCGAACTGGTGATCATCCCGTCGCCGTACCGGCTGCTTGCCGAACCGCTGCGCGACTACATTCTCGACCTGCAGGAGAAGAACCCGGAAGGCTTCGTCCATGTCATCATGGGACATCTGGCGATGGATACATTCTGGGAGCAGGCGCTCCACCAGAACAGCGCGCTGATGTTCGCGCTGGCGCTCAGCCGTCTGGAACGGGTGGCGGTCACTAATGTGCCGTACCAGATTCATCATGAGGCTGACGCACAGGGGCGCGATCATCTGGTGGTGGATGAACGGATACAGCCGCAAGCGACTGCGCCGGCTGACGGTGCTGAAAAATCCGAGTAGAACCTCAGGCTGTAAACAAACCGAGAACAGGACGCGAGCGAATCTCGCGTCCTGTTTTTATTGCATGCCGTAGATGGGGAGGGTGATGTAGAAGGTCGTGCCTTCGCCGAGGCTGCTCTCCAGCCCGATCTGACCGTTGTGCGCCTCGATCAGCTTCTTGACGATGGCGAGACCCAGCCCCGTACCTTCGATATTCTCGGTTTCGGGGCGGCGCACCCGGTAGAAGCGGTCGAAGATGTGCGCCTGATCTTCCGGGCTGATGCCGATACCGTTATCCTGCACGATGAAGCGGAGATTGCGATCCACGCGTTCGACGCCGACGCGAACTCTGCCCTGGGACGGCGTATACTTGACGGCGTTGCCCACCAGGTTGCTGAAAATCTGGTGTAGGCGGCTGGGGTCGCCGGCAAGCTGCGGAAGCTCCACGTTCATGTCGATGTCAAGCTGCATCGCCTTGCTTTCCGCCAGCGGCTTCACGCCTTCAATACATTCCTCCAGCAGTTGGTGGACGAAAACCGGCTGCGCGCTGATCTCGATACCGGACTCGATCTTGGCGAGGTCGAGCAGGTCGTCGATCAGATGGCGCATGTGCTCGATAGAGCGCCCGATCATGCTGACGAAGTTGTCGCCACGGGTGTCGAGCCGCTGCGTCATCTGCAGCAGTTCGAGGTAGCCGTTCATCACGCTCAGCGGCTGCTTCAGGTCGTGCGAGACGGTGGCGACCAGCTCGCGCTTCAGTTCTTCGGTTTCCTTGAGCGGCGTGATGTCGTGCATGACGATCATCCAGCCGATGTCCGGGTGCGGCGAGAGTTCGGCGTAGTAGGTGCGCTCGCTGCCGATCTGAACTTCCGTCACCATGATTTGCCCGGACGACTTGGCGTTCAGGATCACCGGCAGGAGCGGTGTCCCGGCGAGCGCGCTGGTGAACGGCAGTCCAACGTACTGTACTTCCGGCGAAATGCCCAGCACGGCGATTGCCGACTGGTTGATCAGCACGGTACGGTCGTCGTTGCCGATGACAACGACGATGTCGGCGATCTCGCTGAGGATATGCGACAGTTTCTCTCGCTCGCGCACGGCTTCGCTGTACAGACGGGCGTTGTCGATGGCGACCCCGGCGCGGGCGGCGAGATTGCCGACGAAGTTGAGATGGTCGTCGGTGAAGGCGTTCAGGCGGCGGCTCTCGATGGTGATGACCGCGATGACGCGGTCTTCGCGCATGACCGGCACCGACATGTGCGAGCGGATCGAGCGAATCACGGCGACATAATCGCTGTCGGTCTCGACATCGGCGATCACTTCGGCGCGCCCCGACCGTGCAACCCGCAGGGCGATGCCGCCCTGCTGAGACCGCAGCAGCAGCATCTGTTCGAGATCGAGGTTATAGCCGAGTTCGGCGACGAAGCGCAGGTCGTCGGACTCCTCGGAATACAGCGAGATCGTGGCGCACTGCGCCAGCGTATAGCGCAGCGCCCAGTCGAGCGTCATGTCGAAAACCTGCTCAAGCTGGATGGTGTCGGTCAGCTCGCGGTCGAGCTGGCGCATCATCTCCAGTTCCTGCATTCGAGCGTCCAGTTCGGCGACGGTCTGGCTGTACAGCCGGGCGTTGGCGAGCGCGATCTGGGCGCTTGCCTGAATGGCGATGAGCGTTTCGCGGGCAAGCGGGGTGACCGGCGCGTGCGTCGATGGGTTGTCGACCAGCAGCACGCCCGCCAGCGCGCCGGTCGTCACCAGTGGAAGGCTGAAGAAGCCGTCCATATCCAGCATCTGTTGGAGGTGATACAACGGCGACTGGCGCGTAATTTCGCCCGGCAGCGAGTCGTACGGGATACCGCGCAGCCAGGCGCTGACGCCAGGGTCGTCCGGGTGAGCGATGGAAAACGGGCGTCTTGACGCCGCTGCTTCGCTGCCCGCGACTGCCCCAATCGACAGGGTCGATCCGCTGTCGTTGGCGACCAGCAGTACGGCACGTTCGGTGCCCGCCAGTTCGCGGGCGGCTTTCACCAGTTCGCGCGCCAGCGCAGGCAGGTCTAGGATAGTACCAAGGCGTGATGTGAGGGCGTTGGCTGCCCGCAGTTTTTCGATCAAGTAGGATTGTTCCATGTCGGCATTCGAAGTATTAACCGCAGTAGCGCTGTCTTTATTATAACCGTGGCTTCGCGTTATCGCGCCGTCTAAATTGTTGATTTCTGTGAAATTCTGTAAGATTAGGGACAAACGGAGGGGCAATGGACGACTTCAAACAGATTTCGGCACGCTTCAAACAGGCGAACCAAACGGCGGAAGACGATGCGCCGCGCGTGTCCGACTTCAACGAATCCCTGCGGATTCGCGCCAAGATGGTCGGCGTCCTGCTCCGAGACGCGCGCCTGAAGGCGGGGCGCAGTCTCGAAAACTGCGCGCAGATGCTGCGCACGAGCGCCGAGCAGGTCGAAAACTGGGAGTATGGCGACGAAGCGCCGTCGCTCCCCCAGCTTGAACTGCTGGCGTTTTACCTCGACGTGCCGATCAGCCACTTCTGGGGCGTCGACACGCTGGAAGCAACCGGCGATAACCCGGTCAGCGCGCAGACGGAATACCTCATCCTGCGCGACCGCATGATCGGCGCGCTGCTGCGTCTCGCCCGCGAAGACGCCAGCGTCAGCCTCGAAAGCATCAGCGAGCAGACCGGTATGCCCGCCGAGCAGATCGCGCAGTACGAATCCGGCGAAGTGTCGGTGCCGATGCATGAACTCACGGTGCTGTCCAACGCCCTCAGGAAGAACATCAGCTATTTTCTGGAAAGCGGCAGTCACCTGGGCGACTGGCTGGCGATGCGCGAGGAATGGAAGGAATTCACGCATCTCCCGCAGGATTTGCGCCGTTTCGCCGCCAATCCCATCAATGTAGGGTTTCTCGAAATCGCCGTCCTGTTCAGCCAGATGCCCGCCGACAAGCTGCGGCGCGTCGGCGAAAGCGTCTTGAATATCTCGATGTGAGGAGGGGATTCTCTGTGAGCAGCGCTCAGGAACTTCAGGAGCAGGGCGTCAAGCTGTTTCAGCAGAAGGAATACGAAGCCGCCGCGCGCACCTTTTCGCAGGCGGTCGAACAATACGAAGCCGACGGTCAGCCGAACATGGCTGCCGAAATGCAGGTGAACCTGGGGCTGGTGCATCGTTCGCTTGGTGAGCATCAGCAGGCGCTCGACCTGATGCAGGAAGCGCTGCACACGTTTGAAAGCGCTGGCGACAGGCTGCACACCGCCATGACGCTCGGCAATATCGGCGGGGTGTACGCGGCGCTGGGCGATAAAGAACAGGCGTACAACTGCTACCGCAGCGCCGCCGACCTGTTCGACGAACTCGACGAGAAGAAGCTGCACGGCGAGACGCTGGTGGCGATGGCGAGCCTGCAGGTGCGCGATGGCAAGCTTTCGGCGGGCGCGGCGACTTACGAAGTCGGGCTGAGCGAACTAGACAGCCTGACTGCCGGGCAGCGCGTCCTAAAAGGGTTGATTGGTATTCGCAACAAGCTGACGGGCAGCAAATAGTAAACGTGACCGACCACAGTACGTTTGAGGTCAGGGCGCAGCCAGTCACCGGCGCGCCGCTCCTCAACCGGCAGCGGGTGCGCCAGCTTGCGCTGGTGTTCGTGCTGCTGGCAAGCGTTTACCTGATCACCTACAGCGC
>JADLHH010000140.1 GCA_020848855.1 Anaerolineae bacterium
CGCAGGTCGAAGAACTCTTCCGCGAGATGGAATTCAACAGCCTGTTCAACCAGTTGAGCCGCATCGCCGTGCGCGCGCCCAACGAGCAGATGGCGCTGTTCGACATGCCCATGCCCGAACCGGCGAGCGTGCCGGGCGAAGCGCTCGTGCCGACGACGATTATTCAGGATGAAGCCGCCCTCGCCGCGCTGGTCGCCGTGCTGAACGGCGCGAAAGCCATCGCCTTCGATACTGAGACCACCAGCACCGACCAGATGACCGCCGATCTCGTCGGCATTTCGCTGGCGGTTGATGGCGACTCCGGCTATTACATCCCGGTCGGTCACCGCGAGGGGCAGCAGCTTGCGTTAGAGACGGTGATCGAGGCGCTGCGCCCGCCGATGACTGACCCGAACATCCCCAAGTATGCCCACAATGCTAACTACGACCTGATCGTCATGCAGCGCTATGGCATCGACGTAGCGCCGATCACCTTCGACACGATGATCGCCGAATGGCTGCGCGACCCGATCAACGGCAATTTCGGACTCAAGCGGCTGGCGATGGTCGAACTGCGCCGCCACATGACCGAAATCGACGAATTGATCGGCAAAGGCAAGAGCCAGATCACGATGAATCTGGTCAACATCGACCACGCCGCGCCCTACGCCGCCGCCGACGCCGCCTGCACCTATGCGCTGGTCGAGCCGCTGCGCCCGAAACTGGAACGCGAAGCCAACGCCCCCGCTGTCGATCCGCTGTGGGGGACGCCGAACCCGCCCGCGCCCATCGACGTGTTCGAGAAAATCGAAATTCCGCTGATCCCGGTGATCGCCTCGCTGGAGCAGGCGGGCGTGCTGCTCGACATGCAGGCGCTCAAGCGCATGAGCCTGGAACTGGGCGAGATGCTGGCGCAGCTTGAGGAAGAAATTTACGAGCTGAGCGGCGGCTACGGCAAGTTCAACATCAACAGCCCCAAGCAGTTGAACGACGTGCTGTTCGGCAAGCTCGGCTTGAGCGCGGCGGGCGTGCGCAAGACCACGCACGGCGTCTCGACCGCCGCCGACGTGCTCGACAACATGCGCGGCGACCACCCCATCGTCGCCAGAATCCTCGACTACCGCGAATTGAGCAAGCTCAGGGGCACGTATGTCGATGCGCTCCCGGCGCTGGTCAACCCGCGCACCGGGCGGGTGCATACCGTCTACAATCAGGCGGGCGCGGCGACCGGGCGGCTGAGCAGCAGCAACCCGAATTTGCAGAATATCCCCATCCGCACCGAAACCGGGCGCGAGGTGCGCCGGGCGTTCATCGCGCCGCCGGGTATGTGTCTGCTGGCGGTCGATTACAGCCAGGTCGAGCTGCGCATCATGGCGCACGTCAGCAAGGAGCCGACGCTGCTGGAAGCCTTCGAGCAGGGGCAGGACATCCACGCCGCTACCGCCGCCATCGTCAATAACATCCCACTGGAAGCCGTGACCAAAGAGCAGCGCATCTTCGCCAAGCGCGTCAATTTCGGCTTGCTGTACGGCATGGGCGCGTTCCGGCTGGCGCGCGACAGCGACCTGACGCTGGCGCAGGCGCAGCACTTCATCGACGATTATTTCGCCCGGCTGCCGCGCGTCAAGCTGTATCTGGACACGGCGAAGCAAATCGCCCGCGATACCGGCTACCTGACGACCCTGTTCGGCAGGCGGCGCAGCTTCCCCGGCTTGCATCATGGCAACCGCAACGTCCAGCAGCAGGCGGAGCGCGAAGCGATCAATATGCCCATTCAGGGCACGGCGGCGGACATCATCAAGAAGGCGATGATCGAGCTTCAGCCCCGGCTGGCGAGCGTGAGCGCCCGCATGATCCTGCAGGTACACGACGAACTGGTGCTGGAAGTCCCGGAAGATCGCGTCGAGGAAGCCGCCCGGCTGGTCGTCGGCGTGATGGAAGGCGCGTGCCCGTTGGACGCGCCGCTGCGCGCCAACGCCGCCGCCGGCACGAACTGGCGCGACGTGGAGACGGTCGCGGTGTAACGCCTGAATCCGATGCCGACAATACGGAAAGCGCAAAGCCAGGTACAACCACGCCAGAAATGTTGGGTGCAAGAGCGGGTTGAAACCTACCATCCTGCGGGAAGAACGCCCCTATTTCCTACATTACTCTGTGGTTGTACTTAGGCAGTTTTGCGCTTTTTGTTATCTCTGATAGACAGTGGGGAAGATCATGGACATGGATTGTAGGGGCGCGCCCATCTACGATGGGACACGTGCTGGTAGGTGCATACAATAGTGTGGTTACGGTATTGATTACAAACCCCGCCTTCTGTCCCGCTCTCCATAACCGGGTTGAGGGGGCGACACCTGCAGCAATAGAGTGATGTGTGCGGGAGGCAATCGGTTGTAGGGGCACGACATGTCGTGCCCAATCATCGACTGTCGCCCCTCAGCCATAACAGGGCGAAGGGATACAACACGCGGCACAACGTGCTTTTAAGTCTCCTCTCTGAAGTCGGAGAGGGGATTTAGGGGTGAGGTTAGAATTGTGGATATAATATCGGCAAATACACGGATGGATAAAAATGATGACCGAGATCAGCGCCGCACCGGAGTCTGCCCCCGCCGCATCGAACGCCCGTCCCTACGCGCCCAGTTGGATCGACCACTTCACCCACTGGGTCGACGGTCTCGGCGTTCGCTACGGGGTCTTTTATGCCAGCCTGGGCGCGATTCTGGTCGCCGTCCAGCTCGTCATTCAGTGGAGCGGTAACGCCGGCATCGTCTATGCGTTTCCGCTGATATACATCGTCACCATCGCCTATAACCTCGCTCTGATGCATTATCTGGACAAAGTCGCCGCGCAGGCGTTGTCGCGCTTTCGCCCGCTGCTGTCGTTGAGCGACGCCGAATACCGTGAGCTGGAGTATCGGCTCACGACCGTGCCGGCGCGCCCGGCGCTGGCGGCGACGGCGGTCGGCGTGCTCGTTGGCATCTGGACGCTGGAATGGGTCCCCATGCCGATCAGAATCGACGACCTCCATTTCGTCGATACCGCGCTTTCAACGCACTTCAACAACGGTCTCTCGCTCGTCATCTGGGGGATTGCGGGCATGGTCGTCTATCACACCCTGCATCAAC